>JACRMO010000036.1 GCA_016214925.1 Gammaproteobacteria bacterium | reverse complement strand
CGGGGCCGGATTCAGCCTGTTGAGCGACTGCGCCCGCTTGGAACGGGTGGTCAAAGGCCATGCGCCGGGCAACCCCTGGGACGAACTGGTACAATTATGCCTGCGCCTCGCCGGGCGGCCGTTGCCGTTGGCGACCAACTAAATCCCCTCTCCCTCAAGGGAGAGGGGGATGACTTCAGTGAATCTATTATGAGCGCCAAACCCAACAGCCTTCCTTTCGACATTGCTGCCTACATGCAGGCAGTCGGTCAGCGTGCGCGCGCCGCGGCGCGGGATATGAGCCGGGCCGAGACCGCCGCGAAGGATGCCGCGCTGCTGGCCATGGCCGATGCCATCGATGCGGCGTGCGATACGCTCGTTGCCGAGAACCGCAAGGATCTCGAAGCCGGGAAGGCGCGCGGCCTCGATGCAGCCATGCTGGACCGGCTCGAACTCAATCCGGCGCGCATCGCGGCGATGGCCGACGGTCTGCGCCAGATCGCTGCGTTACCCGATCCGGTCGGCAGCATCAGCGACATGAACTATCGGCCGAGCGGCATCCAGGTCGGACGTATGCGCGTGCCGCTGGGCGTCATCGGCATCATCTACGAGTCGCGTCCCAACGTGACGGCCGATGCCGCCGGTCTGTGCCTGAAGTCCGGCAATGCGGCCATCCTGCGCGGCGGTTCCGAGGCGCTGCATTCCAATCAGGCCATTGCCGTCTGCATCCGTGAGGGCCTGAACAAGGCGGGTCTGCCCGCTGACGCTGTGCAGGTGATTGAAACCGCCGATCGCGCCGCGGTGGGTGAACTGCTGCGCATGAAGCAATACGTCGACGTGATCGTGCCGCGCGGCGGCAAGGGCCTGATCGAGCGCGTCAGCGAGGAATCGCGCGTGCCGGTGATCAAGCATCTGCACGGCGTCTGTCATGTCTACATCGACGAGCGCGCCGATCTCGACAAAGCGGTGCGTGTCGCGGTCAACGCCAAGACCCAGCGCTTTGGCACCTGCAACACCATGGAGACCTTGCTGGTGCACACGGACATCGCCGCGCAGGTGCTGCCGATGCTCGCGGCGCACTATGCCAAGTTCGAAGTCGAACTGCGCGGTTGCGACCGCACGCGCGCGATCCTGACCAATGCCAACGCCGCGACGGAAGAAGACTGGGATACCGAATACCTCGCGCCGATCCTGTCTATCCGCGTGGTCGACGATCTGGATGTGGCGATGGATCACATCGCCCGCCATGGCTCGCAGCATACCGACTCCATCGTCACCGAGGATTTCACCCGCGCGCGGCGCTTCCTGCGCGAAGTGGATTCCAGTTCGGTGATGGTGAATGCCTCGACGCGTTTCGCCGACGGTTTCGAATACGGCCTGGGCGCCGAGATCGGTATCAGCACCGACAAACTGCATGCGCTACACCCTTGTTGGGGTTCGCTCCGCTCACCCCAACCTACGACCGGCTCTCACGAGTTCCTCCCGTAAATGATCGGTATCTTCGGCGGCACCTTTGATCCCATCCACTTCGGTCATCTGCGCTGCGCGCTGGAAATCGCCGAGCAGCTGGAATTGAGCGAGGTGCGTATGTTGCCCTGTGGCCAGCCACCGCACCGCACCGCACCGCAGGCATCCCCGGAACAGCGTCGACGCGCGTTGGAACTGGCGTTGACCGGACAGTCGCTGTTGCGTCTGGATACCCGCGAGTTGGAGCGGCCAGGGCTCTCGTACATGGTGGATACGCTGGCATCGTTGCGCGCGGAGGTGGGACAGCGCAGTTTGTGCCTGATCCTCGGCCAGGATGCCTTCAATGGTTTGGCGAGTTGGTATCGCTGGGAACAGGTGCCGGAACTCGCGCACCTGATTGTCATCAGCCGGCCGGGTGTGGAACAGCCGGACAATGGTCTACTTGGTGCGCTCATCGATCAGCGTAGCGTGGAAAGCCTCGACGAACTGCGCGCGCGACCGGCCGGGGCGATCCTGTTTCGCAGTGTGACGCCGCTGGGTTTCTCGGCGAGCTGCATCCGCAGGATGCTCGCCACCGGACGCAGCCCGCGCTATCTGCTGCCGGACGCGGTGCTCGATTATTTACAAACTGATAGCGTATACCAGAATCTGAATTAACCATAAGCCCCGGTGCACATGCCGGCGGAAGGAAGTAAAGCGTGACTGAAAGCGTAACGACCGAACAATTGAAGCAGTGGGTGCTCACCGCCCTGGAAGATCTCAAGGCGCAGGACGTGCAGGTGCTGGACGTGCGTGGCATGACGTCGATCACCGATCTGATGATCGTCGCCAGCGGCACCTCGGACCGCCACATCAAGGCGCTAGCCGACAACGTGGTGGAGTCCGTGAAGAAGCACGGTGTCATGCCGATCGGCGTCGAGGGCGAGACCTCGCGCGAGTGGGTGCTGGTCGATATGGGCGATATTATTCTGCATGTGATGCATCCGCAGACGCGCGCCTTCTACAACCTGGAGAAACTCTGGACGGTCGGCGAGGAGCGGACCATCGCCGAACGCAGCAAGGGCACGACGCCCTGAGGCGGCACGGGCCAAGCGTGCGGAGACCGGCGACGTGCAACTCCATCTGATCGCCGTTGGCAACCGCATGCCGGCCTGGGTGGGCGAGGCGTATCAGGATTACGCCAAGCGATTGCCGCGCGAATGCGCGCTCAAGCTGGTGGAAATTGCGCCGGGCAAACGCGGGCGCAATGCCGATGTCCAGCGCATCGTGCGTGACGAGGGCGAGCGTATGCTCGCGGCGATACCGCGCGACTGCCAAGTGATTGCCCTGGAAGTCGGCGGCAAGTCCTGGTCCACACCGCAACTCGCCGTGCAACTCGAAAGCTGGATGCACAGCGGCCGTGATACCGCCTTGTTGGTGGGCGGTCCCGAGGGCATGGACGCCGCCTGCCGCGAACGTGCCGACCAACTCTGGTCGCTGTCTGCGCTGACCCTCCCGCACCCCTTGGTCCGCGTCATCCTCGCCGAGCAGCTCTATCGCGCCTGGAGTGTCATGGTGGGGCATCCGTATCACCGTGAATGAGGTGGTAGGTTGGGGTGAGCGCAGCGAACCCCAACGATCAACCGACGGTGGATTTGTTGGGGTTCGGCCAAAATCGCCTCACCCCAACCTACGTGTTCTGGAGCGTCTTAGTCTGGGCAAATCCGCTGCCATAGCAGCACCGCATGAAGGCTTCTGGTAGGCTGCGCTCATGAGCGAATACCGCATCTACCTCGCCTCCAATTCGCCGCGCCGGCGTGAACTCCTCGACCAGATCGGGGTCGGCTACCGGGTGTTGCGGGTGGATGTGGATGAGTCGTCGCGGCCGGGCGAGGACGTCGCTGCGCTGGTACAACGGCTGGCGCTGGTCAAGGCGCGCGCCGGGCACGCCAGCCTGCCGGCGGGTGACGACAAACCCGTGCTGGGCGCCGACACCTTGGTGGTGTGCGCCGGGCGGATGATGGGCAAGCCGCATGAACGCGCGGCGGGACTGGCGATGCTGGCCGCGCTGTCTGGCCGTGGCCATGAGGTACTCACTGCGGTGGCGTTGGTGAACGGCCAACAGGAACGGGTATTGCTTAATCGCAGTCAAGTACGCTTTCGCGAGATCGCCCCGGCCGAGGCTGCGGCCTATTGGGATTCCGGCGAGCCGCTCGACAAGGCTGGCGGCTACGCCATCCAGGGATTGGGTGCGGTGTTCGTCGCCGAGCTGTCCGGGAGTTATTCCGGCGTCATGGGTTTGCCGGTGTTCGAGACAGCGCAGTTGTTGAACGAATTTGATATTGGTGTATTGAACCCATGAGCGAAGAAATCCTCGTCAACGTCACCCCGCAGGAAACGCGTGTCGCGGTGGTCGAAAACGGTGTGTTGCAAGAGGTGCTGATCGAGCGCGCACGTGCGCGCGGGCTGGTCGGCAATCTCTACAAGGGTGTGGTCAGCCGCGTGCTGCCCGGCATGCAGGCGGCGTTCGTCGACATCGGTCTGGAACGCGCCGCGTTTCTGCACGCCTCGGACATCGCGACCCACGAGATCGAAGGGCTGCGCCCGGAAGGCCGGCGCACCGAGACCATCACCCAGTTGCTGCGCGAAGGCCAGGAACTGCTGGTGCAAGTCATCAAGGATCCGCTCGGCAGCAAGGGCGCGCGGCTGACCACGCACATCACCATTCCGTCGCGTTATCTGGTGTTCATGCCCGATGTCGGCAACGTCGGCGTGTCGCAGAAGATCGAGGACGAGGCCGAGCGCGCGCGCTTGAAGGATATCGTGCTCAGCCACTCCACCTGCAAGGCGCAGGGCTTCATCGTGCGCACTGCCGCCGAGGGCGCGTCGAGCGAGTCGCTGGTCGCCGACATCGATTTTCTGTGCAAGTTGTGGACTTCGGTGCGCGAGCGCGCGCAGAGCGCGGCGCCGGGCAGCGTCGTGCATGAAGATCTGCCGTTGGCTCTGCGCGTGCTGCGCGACTTGGTCGGCGACGAGATCGACAAGGTGCGCATCGATTCGCGCGAGACCTTCCAGAAGGTCAGTCAGTTCGCCCAGGAGTTCATCCCCGAGGTGTGCGAGCGGCTGGAATACTATCCCGGCGAACGGCCGGTGTTTGATCTGTACGGCGTCGAGGACGAGATCCAGAAGGCGCTGGAACGCAAGGTGCAGCTCAAGTCCGGCGGTTATCTCATCATCGACCAGACCGAGGCGATGACCACTATCGACGTCAATACTGGCGCCTACGTCGGCCATCGAACCCTCGAAGAGACCATTTTCAAGACCAATCTGGAGGCGACGCAGGCCATCGCGCGCCAGCTGCGGCTGCGCAATCTCGGCGGCATCATCATCATCGACTTCATTGATATGTCGGATGAGGAACATAAACGCCAAGTGCTGCGCGCGCTGGAGAAGAGCCTGGAGCGCGACCACGCCAAGAGCCACCTCAGCGAGGTGTCCAGCCTGGGCCTGGTGCAGATGACGCGCAAGCGCACCCGCGAGAGTCTGGAGCATGTGCTGTGCTCCACCTGTCCGACGTGCAGCGGGCGTGGCTCGCTGAAGACGCCCGAGACCGTTTGCTACGAAATCTTCCGCGAGATTCTCCGCGAGGCGCGTCAGTTCGATGCCGAACAATTGCTGGTGCTCGCCGCGCAAGAGGTGATCGATCTGTTGCTGGACGAGGAATCCACCGCGCTGGCCGAATTGGAATCGTTCATCGGCAAGCCGATCAAGCTGCAAGTCGAATCCCTGTACTCGCAGGAGCAGTATGACGTGGTGTTGCTGTAACGCCGTTCATCCTTACCATGCCGCCGCGCCGAATCCAACGCTCATGACCCGTCAGTCACCCCAAGAGATGAATTCCATCTTTTCCTCCTTTCAACTTCACCCTTCCTTACCGATGGGGGTTGCAAGGGGGAGAGAGGATTTCTCCCCCTTGGCAGTCAGCCTGCGCAGAACTTGTTCGAGCAAGGCGGAATCAACTTTCAGCCCGCGCAGAACTTGTTCGAGCAGGCGGGAATAATTATGCGCCGTCTGTTATTGACTCTCTGGTATGCCTGTATCGCATTGGTGGTGCTGGCGGCGCTCGGGCTGAGTCTGGGGCGTCTGGCGCTGCCGTTGCTGGAGTCGCGTAGCGGACAATTGGAGGCCTTGGTCAAGGAGACGCTCGGTCAGGATGTCGAGATCGGCCAGCTGGAACTGGGCTGGTACGGGTTCGGCCCGGAATTGCGGATACACGATGTCGCGCTGCGCGATGGCCCTCTGGATAAACCGGGCGCGCAGCCACTCCTCAAGGCGCGCGAGCTGCGTATTGCGCTGGACTCGCTGCGCTCGGCGTGGGCGCGGCGGCCGATACCGTCGCGCTTGGTGGTGTTGGGCAGCGAATTATCCCTGAGTCGCACCGCCGAAGGTCATATCGCGGTACAGGGTATCCACACGCAGACGCCGCAGACCAATCCCTGGCTGCTGGTGTTGGCGCAGCCGCATGTCGAACTGCGCGATATTCGCGTGCAATGGCACGACGCGCTCGGCGCTGTTCCAGATATGGTGCTCAGCAATATCGACCTGTTCCTGCGTAACAGCGGGCGTCGCCATCAGTTGCAAGTCGATGTGCAATTACCGGCCGAATACGGCACGCAAATGCAATTCTCGGCCGACCTGTACGGTGCGGCGGAATCCCTGGCGGATTGGCGCGGCGAGATGTATGTGGCCATCGGTCAGGCGCCGCTGGCGCGCTGGTTGGGACAGCATACGCCCGCGGGCTGGCGCATGAACGGAAGCGTGGACGCCGCGCTGTGGGCGACACTGAAATCCGGCGCGCTGCAGCAGCTGCGCGGTTCCATCCAAATTGCGCAACCGACCTTCGCGCGCACCGATGTGCAAGCGCCGGCATTTGCGGCCGAACGCATTGCAACTCGCCTGGACTGGCGCCGCGAGGACGCCGGTTGGGAATTGAATCTCGTCGGATTGCAGGTGGATCAAACCGGACAGACCGGGCCGGAAACGGCGCTGACACTGGTGCAAAACACCCGCGCCGACGGTGCGCGCCAATGGCAGTTTGCGGCGGATCATCTGCGGATCGAAGCCTTGCTGCCGCTGCTGGCATTGCATCCGGCGCTCGCCGCCGAACAGCGTACCCGTCTGCACCAGATGCATCCCGCGGGCACGCTACGCGATATCCGTGTCGATGCCACGACCCGCGCCACTGACACGTCCGACGTGCTCGATGCGCTGGTGTATCGCCTGCAGCTGCAAGATCTGCACACGACCGCCGTAGAACGCCTGCCGGGTGTTGCGGCGATGAGTGGGCGTGTGAATGGCGATCTGCAGCGTGGTGTGCTGGAACTCGACAGCCGCGCCGCGCAGGTGGATCTGCCGAAACTGTTCCGCGCGCCGTTGCAACTCGCGCAGTTGTCCGGACGTATCGACTGGCAGCGTGGCGATGACCGCGTGCATATCGAGAGCGCGGCGCTGCGCGCGGAGAATGCCGATATCCGCACCTTGTCGCGGCTGTTGCTGGAGATTCCCAACGACGGTTCCAAACCCTTCCTGGATCTGCAGACCGAATTCACCGACGGCAATGTCGAGGCCACGCACAGTTATCTGCCGGTCGGCATCATGCCACCGCGTACCGTGGAATGGCTGGACCGTGCGTTGGTCAGCGGTCGTCTGCACGATGGTGCGCTGCTGTTCCAGGGCCGCTTCGGCGCGTTCCCCTTCGATCATGCCGACGGCCGCCTGGAGGTGCGCGCGACGGTGAGCGACGGCGTGTTGGATTATAAGGATGGCTGGCATCGCATCGAGGGTCTGGAAGCGGAGCTGACGTTCATCAACCGTTCCATGAACATCCACGGCGTGGCCGGCAAAATTCTCGGCAGCGATCTTCCCGAAGTGAGTGTGCGCATTGACGATCTCGCGCATGCACGCCTGGATATCGACGGTCAGGCGACCGGTACATTGGCCGATATGCTGCGTTTCCTGCGCGATAGCCCATTGAGCGAAGGGCGGCGCGAGGCATTGGACCTCGCCCGGGTCAGTGGCGATGCGCAGTTGCAACTGGCGATACGCCTGCCACTGGCGAAGACCGTGCCGGGCACGCTCACAGTCGATGGGCGTATGCACTTGCCCGACAACCAACTGGATTTGCTGGACTGGGAATTGGCGCTGGAACAAATCAAGGGCGATCTGCATTTCACTCAAAGCGGCATGGATGGCCGTGATCTGCGTGCGCGCCTGATGGGTGTGCCCGTCACAGTCGATGTGGGCGATGCCCCCAGTAGTGATACTCCGGGGGGTGAAGCGATGACGCGGGTGCGCGCTAGTGGGAAACTGCCGCTGGTGGAGAAGTTGCGCAAGGCGCAGTCCGGCCTCGAGCGTGTGAGCGGGAAAAGCGATTGGACGGCGGCGTTGTATCTGCCGAAGCGTGTCGAGACCACCGCGCCGGCGCGGGTGGAACTGACATCGGAATTACGCGGCATTGCGCTGGATCTGCCGGAACCGTTCGGCAAACCGGCCGACACGACGACCGCATTCGCACTGACGGCCGAACTCAAGGGGCGCGGATTCGAAGCGCTGCGGATGCGCTATGGCGACCACAGCGCCGCCTTCGCGCTATCGCGCAGCAACGGCACGTTGCAACTCGCGCGCGGCGAATTGAAACTCAGTGCCGCCGACGCGGCGTTACCCGATACCGATGGATTGCGTATCGCGGGGCGTCTGCCGGTATTCGCCTGGGACGCCTGGCGCGATCTGCTCGGCGGTGACGCGCCGACCGGCCTGTTGCGCGCACTCGATGTGAACGTCGATAGTCTGCGCGCCTTCGGGCGGACATTTTCCGGCGTGCAGATCCGCGCGCAGCGCGACACCGGCCATTGGATAGCCGCGCTGGGTGGCCCGGACGTGGAAGGCACGCTGGAATTGCCAGCGGGAAAACCCGTGCTGCTGCGTTGCGCGCGTTTGCATATTCCGGCGGCCACCGAGACCGGAACGGCGACTGCGCAGATGAATCCAGCCGAGATACCGGCGCTGGATGTCGATGTGCAGCAGATGCAGTTCCGCGATTTGGCGCTCGGGCATGTCAATCTCACGACCCATCCGCTGGCAGAGGGTCTGGCTTTGGATGCGTTGCAGGTCGAGGCCGAGTGGATGCGTTTTGGCGCACAGGGCGAGTGGACGCGCCGGATCGATCAGGCGGCCAATCAGGACGCCTCGCGTTTCCGCATCGACATGCAGGGCGGCGATCTGGGGAAAATGCTGACGGCGTTTGGCTATGTGGGCAGTATCGACGGCGGCGCGACAAAAGGTACGCTCGATGCCAGCTGGACGGGCACACCGGCCGACTTCGCCTTGGCCAAACTGGAAGGTAATCTGGACGTGGCGATCGGCGAGGGCCGTCTGCTGAACGTCGAGGCGGGTGCCGGGCGTGTGTTCGGTCTGTTTAGCCTGCAAGGTCTGCGGCGACGGCTGGCGTTGGATTTCAGCGATGTGTTCGCCAAGGGCTTCAGCTTCGATCGCATCGCCGGCCACTTCAATCTGCATGGCGGCGATGCCTATACCAACGATCTGGTGATCGAAGGGCCGGCGGCGCGCATCGAAGTGAGTGGACGCACGGGGCTGGCCAAGCGCGACTATGACCAAGTGGTGATGGTGATCCCACAGGTACAATCCACTTTGCCCCTCGCCGGCGCGATAGCCGGTGGGCCGGCGGTGGGTGCCGCGTTGTTGCTGGCGGACAAGTTCCTTGGCAAACAGATGGAAGGCCTGACCCGCTTCGCGCGCTATCAGTACACCGTGACCGGCAGTTGGGACGATCCCAAGTTCCAGTCGGTCACCAGTAAGGCGGCACGCGGCTTGCAGGAAAAGTCGCAACAGGAATCGCCACAGGAATCGCCAGCGGCGCAGCCCGCGCCGCAACCGGAGTCGCAACCGACACCCCCGGCGGCGGCACCGACGGCCCCGATACCTTCGACCGAACAACCGCGGCAGGATAAACAGTGATGCAAGCAAGGACCCGAGCGGAATTCACCCAGCGACAGGCGGCAGACGGCCCAATGATGGCTGTACTGTCGTGCGGAGGTGCGCAATGACCAAGATGGCCTGCATCCAAATGGCCTCCGGGCCGAACGTCGGCGCCAATCTGTTCGAGGCCGAGAAGCTCATCTATCAGGCGGCCAAGCAGGGCGCCAAGCTGGTGGTGTTGCCGGAGAACTTCGCCATCATGGGTCTCAAGGAGACCGACAAGCTCGCCGTGCGCGAGGCCGACGGCAAAGGACCGATCCAGGATTTCCTGGCGCAACAGGCCAAGCGGCACAAGGTGTGGCTGGTGGGCGGTACCCTCCCGATGGTGGCCACCGACCCGGGCAAGGTGCGCGCGGCCTGTCTGGTCTACAACGATCAGGGCAAGCGCGTCGCGCGCTACGACAAGAGTCATCTGTTCGATGTCCAAGTGGTCGGCAGTGACGAGCGTTACACCGAATCCGAGACCATCGAGGCCGGCAGCGAGTTGGCTGTGGTCGACACGCCGTTCGGCAAACTCGGTCTGGCGATCTGCTACGACCTGCGCTTTCCGGAACTGTTCCGTGCGATGCTCGATCAAGGCATGGAACTGATCGCCGTGCCTTCGGCATTTACCGCCATCACCGGCCGCGCGCATTGGGAAACCCTGGTGCGCACCCGCGCCATCGAGAATCTCGCCTATGTGTTCGCCGCAGCCCAAGGCGGTTATCACATCAACGGCCGCGAGACCCACGGCGACGCGATGATCGTCGATCCCTGGGGCACGATCCTCGACCGCCTGCCGCGCGGTTCCGGCGTGGTCTGCGCCGAGGTCGATCTGGAACGCGTGCGCAGCACGCGGCGCAATTTCCCGGCGATTCAGCACCGGCGGCTGCGCTGCCAGACCTGAGGGATTGGCAGATCCCAGGCTTTAGTGCAGGAAGTTCCGCCAGAGTCCGGTGGTGAACGCGACACCGAACGTGATCGCGATATAGACCAGGGTGAACATCGTGACGGGTTCCATATATTTGCACTGATATTTCAGCAGCTCCAGGGCGCTGAGCTTTTTCGCCTGCTGCAATAGTGGCGCGATATAGGTCTCGACCTCGCCGGCGACATACAGCGGCTGGCCCTTGTTGGTCTGGGTCGGGAATATCAGGTCCTGGTACTGGATATGTCGATTGCCATAGACCAGCTGCTCGGGGGCGAAGGAGAGTTCCCGGCCGTTCGGGCTTCTGACGTAGAGGCGTCTGCCATCCGTGCCCAGTTGGCGTTTCATGTTCTGCATGCCGAGGTGGATCAGAATTGGTATGCCGGCGAAGAAGCCCATTATCAGCAGCATGCTGTGCTTGAATTCGGTGAACGTGGTCAGATCCTTGGTGCTGGGATGTTCGCCCAATGTTGTATCAACCGTGGCGAACAGGTTGAACATCAGCACTCCCAGCACAATCAGCATTCCATACAGCACCACGGGCGCCCAGGTCAGCAGCCGATCCATGTTGCGGTTACGCTTCAGCCAATAGATGCCTTTGATGTCCGGTGCCGCCGTGGCTGTGGCCGCCAGCGGCGCGGCGAAATTCGGCCGTGTCCAGCGTTTCTCCGCGGGTGTCGCCCAGATGGCGGCGCCGATCATCAGGACGCCGAACACGATCATGGCGGCGATCATCTGCGTCATCCGGGCCTTGTACGCCTGCCGGTTCTGCTGCGCAGCGCGGAGTATTTCGGACAGGTCACTGCCACCGAAATCGGCGACCGTCCGCGTGGCCGCGTCGATGCGGTACAGGCGGAAATTGTCCATGTCGCTGACGACGAGGCTGGCGCCGAGACTGACGATGTCCGTCGGATAGGCATACTCCGGCAGGGCGATGCGCGCGATGGCGCCGCGCTTGGGATCGTAGATCAATACATCGGCGCTTTGGCCCGTGCCATTCGACTGAACGGCCCAGAGCTTTCCGTCGTCAGTCAATGCCAACATCATGGGCCAGTCATTGCCGGGACGGGCAACGCTGTTCTTCGCATCGAGACTGCGGTCGATACGCCATTTGCCGTTGGTGTCCTCTGTGAGGGCAACGATGCGGTGATGGCCCGAGTCCGCGACCCAGATGCGACCTGTGTCGTCCAGAGCCAGATCGTTGATGCGGCTGAGCGTGCCTTTGTCGGTCAGTGCCTCCGGCTTGCCACTGCCGAAAGGCTGCCGCCACAGGCGGCCGGTCTTGAAATCCGCGATCAGCAGCGTGTCCGTAGATTCATCGTGGAATACCTTGTACTGATCCTGCCGCTTGTCTGCGATGGGGTTCCCGATTTTTTCGCAATTCAGCTGCTGTGTCGTGCAGGCCCGCAGCCGTGCCGGATTTTGTTCCGCCAGCAGAACGCGACCATCGCGCAGTACGCGCACATCGATGGGCGCGTACTGTAGGTCCAGCGCGGTATTGGGCCAGCGTCCGCGCAATGCACCGGTCTGGGATACGTGTAGAAGCTCGTTGCCGGAATAGGTATAGAGGCTATCTGCGGCTGCGGCCAGATGCGAGGGGCCGACGATGGCGGCGGCCTTGCCCGACGCCCAGCCATAGATGCCAAGTGCGGAGATGAACAGCAGCATGAACAGGAGGGCCAGTGCGGTCTTGGCGGTGTGTGATACCTGCATGGGCATGGCTCGGGCAAGAGTGGGAGGTCTGATTTTGTCGGCGTCCAAGGCGATATCTTGATCTATCGTCTGGCTGTGCCGAAGGATAGGGATGCTGCGCTACCGCACCGGTACGGGTGGTTGCAGCGGTGCCAAACGATACACCGCCGCGCCGCGGTCGGGGATGCGCAGCGCGTCCAGCGGGAAGCCGATCTGATACGTTAGTTCAGATTTGAACGGCCCGATCATTGTGGGTGAACTTTGCAATTGATACACGCCGGGTTTGATCGACCACGTGTGTACGAGGATCTCACCGGGTTTTTGTTCGATGTCCTGGAAATCGAACGGTGCAGCCAGCGGTTCGCCGATGAAGATGCCCTCGCCCGGCATCTGCACGCTTTTCCAATAGGCTTCGATCAGCGTCTCGCCCTGCACGTAGTGCTGCATCATCACACCGGGATTCGGAAACTTGCTCGGATACGCGCAGGGTTCGACGACACTGCCATAACTGCCGGTGGCGCCCGCTTCCAGCCAGCGCAGCGCGCTCATCTGTTTGCTGTCGGTGAGTTTGCCGCCGCTTGAGGTTAGATGATCGGCCACTGCACCGGGCAGGAATTTCAGTGAGTCCAGGCCATCCACGCGCAAAAGCACCGTGAAATAGAACAACACATCGTTGCGGTTCAGTAGTGCGTTGAGACGTACAACTTCGGTGTTGAGAAATCGCGAGAACACCTTCTTGATTTGGGGATACACCTGCGCACGCACATTGCGCGCCGTGTCGGTGGTGCTCACAAGATACGCCGTGCCCTTGGGGCGGCTGCCATCGCTGGCGATGCCACGGTCGATGAGCGCCTTCGCTTCCAGGAAATCAGTGGCGGCGATGGACATGGTTGGACGCATCTTGAAATCGGTGTATGGCGCGGCGCTATCACTACCGAAATAGGCTGTCGCTTGCGTGAGTGCGCAGGTCTTGGCCGAACAGTAGCGTTTGTCGAAACCGAGCGCGAACGCCGAGGTGATGGACATGCACTCGACGCGGTAGGGTGCGGCCCAGGTCAGCGCATAGGCCTGTATCGAAGCGGGTGTGGCGGCATCGACCTGGTGCTTGAGGGCGGCGAATTCCTCAGCGGTGAGTGCGCTGCGCTCCGGCGCAAAGTTGATGTGGATGAGGTTGGACTCTGGGATGTCGCGCTGTTGTTGATAATAATGGGCGATCTGCCGGCTCAATGGGTCTGCATCGTTGACGATGATCGCGAGTTCACTCGCGTCGAGGCGGTGTTTGGGCAGGATGATCCGCGGTTCGGCCCTGGCCGTGACTGTGGTCGAGAGCAAAACGGTGGCGAGCAGTGTGTAGAGATGGCGGTGTTTCATCACGTCTCTTTATGCATCGAGGTGGAGCGCAACAGCGCAGCGTAGTGCGCGCTACGTCAGTCCAGCCGCTTGCGGAAGCGCAGTACCGCCAGCGTTAACGTAATGCCAGTGAATATCGCCAACGCCCGGAGTTCGCCGAACAGTTCACCGATCTCCGCACCGCGCAGTACGATGCCGCGGATCAGGCGCACGAAATGGGTGAGCGGCAAGACCTCGGCGATCTTCTGCGCAGGTAGCGGCATGCCGTCGAAGGGAAACATGAAGCCCGACAGCAGGATCGACGGCAGGAAAAAGAAGAACGTCATTTGCATGGCCTGGAACTGACTCTTCGCCTGGGTGGAGATCAACAGACCCATGCTGAGATTGGCGGCGATGAAGGCCAGTGCGGCGAGGTAGATGTCCGGAAGGTCGCCGGCGATGGGCACTTTGAACAGGCCGACGCCCAGCGCCAGGATGATGCTGACTTGAATCAGACCGATGAGGATATACGGCAGGATCTTGCCGATCATGAGTTCCGCCGAGGTGACCGGCGTGGTGATGAGCATTTCCAGATTGCCGCGTTCGCGTTCGCGCACGATGGCCACCGAGGTGAACAGCACCATGGTCATGGTGAGAATAACGCCGATCAGCGCCGGCACGATGTATACAGCCGAGCGCCGTTCTGGATTGTAGTAGTTGCGGATTTCGAACAGCGGTGTGCGTGTGTCCTGAGTTGCCAGACTGTGATATTGCACCGGCAACTCGGCCAGTCGGCGCGCCGCGCCGAGTACCACCGGGTCGGAGCCGTCGACCAGCAATTGCGCGGCGGCGCGCGTGCCGTGTTGCAGGTGACTGCCGAAATCCGGCGGGATGTACAGGCCCACGGCGATGTCGCCGCGCCGCAGGTGTTCCTCCAATGCTGCCGCAGTCGGCACTGTTACCACAATGTCGATGACCTGCGAGGCCTGCGCGTCCTGTACGAGGATGCGCGACAACTGCGTCTGCGCCTGATCGGCGACACCGGCGCGCAGATGCCGCACGTCGGTGTTGATGGCGTAGCCGAATAGGATGATCTGCATGATCGGGATGCCGATGATCATGCCGAAGGTCAACCGGTCGCGACGCAGTTGCCGGACCTCTTTGTGCACAATGGCGAGCAGACGGGTGATGCAGTTCATGTCTCACCCCGACGATAGCGGCCCTGGGTGGCGGCGACGAATACGTCTTCCAGGCTGGGGCGGGTGAGTAGCGTTGTGCTTGCTTGATCGTGTTGCTGAAGCGTCTCGCGCAGCCGCTGCGCGGGTTCGGCAAGATGCGGGTCGAGCAGCACGCGCAGACGTATGCCGAGCTGGGTGACCGACAACACGCCGTTCATTGCCGCGATCAGTGGCCGTGCCCGTGCCGGATCAGCGGTTTCGACTTCGATAACGATGGCATCCAGTGCGTCTTCGAGTTGTTTGGGCGTGCCGTCGGCCATGATGCGGCCACGGTCGAGAATCGCCAGCGCATGACAACGTTCGGCCTCATCCATGTAATGCGTCGACACCAGAATGGTGGTGCCGGCGGCGCAGAGTTCAAACAGCGTTTCCCAGAATTCGCGGCGGCTTTGCGGATCGACGGCGCTGGTTGGTTCGTCGAGGAACAGCAGCTCGGGTTCGTGCAGCGTGGCGGCGGCGAGCGCCAAGCGTTGCTTCTCCCCGCCGCTGAGGCTGCTGGCGCGTTGCTGTGTCAGATCTTCAAGCCGGTAGATTTTCAGCAATTCGGCGATGCGCTGGATGCGTCGCGAACGCGGCAGACAGTAAATCTCGGCGATGAATTGCAGGTTCTCGCGCACGCTCAAATCCTCGTAGAGCGAGAAGCGTTGCGTCATGTAGCCGATCTTGTGTTTCAGCGCTTCGGCCTGGCCCGGCACGCTCAGGCCGAGCACATCTGCGTTGCCGGCACTCGGTGTGAGCAGGCCGCAGAGCATGCGGATGGTGGTCGATTTGCCCGAGCCGTTGGGGCCGAGAAAACCGTAGATGCTCGCGCGCGGGATATTCAGGTCGATGGCGTCGACGGCAAGGGTCGTGCCGAAACGGCGGGTCAGGCCCTGGGTGCGGATGGCGGTGTCGCTCGGGTTCACGCCGAGTTCAATCCTGCGCGGTGCCGAGATCGAAGCGCACCTGCACCGGCACGCCGGCCGGCAGTTCGCGGCCACCTTTATCGACATCGACCTCGGCGACGAAGCTCAGCCGGCCACGGTCGTGTTCGGTAAGCGCGTAGTACGGCGTGAAGCTGGGATCGGCGGCGACCTTGCGCAGCGTGCCGGTGAAGGTGTTGTCGATGCCGTCCACGCTGATGGTGGCGGTGCTGCCGGTGTGCAGGCGCGCGCGGATCGCCTCGGGTACGTAGACACGGGCATAGGGCCGCTCGCCGGCGAGAATCACAGCGACCACACCGCCCACCGGCGGGCGCTCGCCGACTTTGAACGGCAGTTCATCGAGACGGCCGGCGACCGGTGCGACGATCTGTGTATGTTCCAGATCGATGCGCGCGCTGGCCAGCTCCGCCACTGTCGCCGCGAGCGCCTGACGTGCCTGCTCGCGTTCTTCCGCTGTCGCACCCTGTTGCAGTTCATCCAGCGCGGCACGGGCCGCATCGCGTTCGGCGCGGGCGGCATCCAAGGTGTTGCGTGCCTGATCGACTAGGTCGTGGGCGGTGAGTTTGCGCACGAGCAGCGTCTCCAGTCGCGCCAGTTCGCGCTGTTGGAACTGCACGTGCTGTTCGCTGCCGGTCAAACGCGCCTGGGCCTGGGCGATGCGTTCGCTGCGGGTGCCACGTTCCAGTTCGGCCAGGCGTGCGGCGGCCTGCGCGCGCGCGGCCTCCGCGGCATCGACACGTGCCTGCTGCCGGTTGGCGGTGAGTTGGAGCAGCGGCTG
>JACRMO010000035.1:15400-27537 GCA_016214925.1 Gammaproteobacteria bacterium | reverse complement strand
CGGCAGCGCCTGCGCGAATTGGAAACACAGTCCGCCGCGAGCACGCCCACCAGCAGCAGTGGCCAGCTCGGCCTGTTCGCGCCCCCCACCGACCACCCGATTCTCGATGCGCTCGAAGGCATCGAACCGGCCGACCTCAGCCCTCGTCAGGCGTTGGATATCCTGTTTAAGTTGAAAGACATCCTGCACGCCAGCTAAGCCGCCCCGCGCGCCAAGAACCCGGCAACCATCCACCGCATCGTGGCACTCCACGGCATAAATCCTTGCCAAAACAATGTAACGCCTCAGCCCAACGGCCATGGCACCGAACTTGCTTTTTGGGTAATCCAGGACGCCGCGCCAGGATATCGCCTGGGTGCGGCACACGGATTGCCTCTGTTGCCAGGACTGGATCGACTATGAAAATCGAAAAGATTTCCCTCAAGGCACTCACCGTCGGCGTGCTCCTGCTGCTCGGCCTCTCCTCTATCGCGCTGACCCTGTTCTCGGGCACGCGCTACCAGGAGGCGGCGCTCAACGCACAGGCCCGCACGCTGTCGCGCATGATCGATGTGACCCACCGCGAAGCCCTGCGCACGCTCGATACGCGCATCGCCACACTGGGACAGAGCCTGCAGGCCCGCGCCCATGTGCAGGCGAGTTTCGACGCCGCCCTGCAGGACCCCGGACGCTGGGCGGATTTCGTCACCTTGCTCAACGAACCCTTCCAGCAGAAAGACGTGGATGCGGACCTGGAGCTGGCCAAGCTGCGCACCTACGATCTGGAATTCCATCTGGTGGCGGAAAGCAGCCAAGGTGTCAGCGGCCTTACACCTGAACTGCCACCGTTGCTGCTGCAACAAGCACACAAAGCGGGCACGCCGACCCAAGCGCTCACAAGCATCTGGTCCGCCGATGGCACACCGTATTACTCCATGCTGCTGCCTATCGGCGATTCACAACCGGTGGGTTACCTCGAAATCGTCGTCTCCCCGCTCACGCACCTGCGCGCTATCCAGGACACCCTGAGACTGCCGTTTCATGCCCGCGGGCCACATGACGGGAGCAGTTTCTACAAATCACAGGACTGGCATACCCCCGGTGCCACCGAGCTGCTCGTTCACCAGCCGTTGCGCGACGCCAGTGGCGTTGAAATTTTGGAGTTGGAGGTGATTGAAAACGTCACCGAACTGCACGATGACATGACCAAGGTGCGCAGCGCGACGGCAGTCGCCTTCCTGGTGCTCACCGGCGGCAGTCTGATGCTCGCGATCGGATTGTTCAACATGCTGCTGTTCCGCCCCGTTGCCAATCTCATGTTGGACATGCAACGCACCGCCGAGGGCGAACTCAATGTATCAGTACGTTCGCGCGCCGTGAAGGAGTTCAACGCACTGGCCAAGACCTTCGACCGCATGACCGGCAAGGTGCATGAGCTCGTCGAACGCGAGCGCCAGCATGCCGAGGATGTCACCGGCAAGGTGGAACTGATCCGCGAAGTGGTCGAGGGCGCCGCGCACGGCGATCTCACCGGCCAGCTCATGGTCTACCGCGACAACGACGTGATTTCGGATCTGGCCGCCGGCATCCAGGGCATGCTCGACAGTCTCAACAGTCTGGTCGCGCGCATTCAGCAGTCCGGCATCCAAGTGACCTCGTCGGCCACCGAAATCGCCGCCACCGCCAAACAGCAGGAGGCCACCGTCAGCGAACAGGCCGCGACCACCAATGAAATCCGCGCCACGGTGACACAGATCTCCGCGACCTCGCGCGAACTCGTCAATACCATGCACGAAGTCACCGACGTCGCTTTCAAGACCGCCGAAAGCGCCAACCAGGGCCGCTCCTCGCTGACGCGCATGGAAGAAACGATGCGCAATATGATGGAGGCCACCACGGCCATCGGTTCCAAACTCGCGGTGCTGTCCGAGAAGGCCGGCAACATCAACACCGTCGTCACCACCATCAACAAGGTCTCCGACCAGACCAACCTGCTGTCGCTGAATGCCGCCATCGAGGCGGAAAAGGCCGGCGAATACGGTGTCGGTTTCGCCGTGGTCGCCACCGAGATTCGGCGTCTGGCCGATCAGACCGCGGTCGCCACCTGGGACATCGAGCAGATGGTCAAGGAGATGCAATCGGCAGTGTCGGCCGGCGTCATGGGTATGGAAAAATTCTCCACCGAGGTGAAACAGGGCGTGGACGACGTGCGCCGTGTCGGCGCGCAGCTCGCGCATATCATCGAACAGGTCGAGCACCTCATCCCGCGCTTCGAGGAAGTGCACGAAGGCATGCAGTCGCAGTCCAAGGGCGCGGTGCAAATCAGCGAGGCGATGGTGCAATTGTCGGAGTCGTCACAGCAGACGGCCGAATCCCTGCGCCAGTCCAACGGCGCCATCGGCCAGCTCAACGAAGCCGCGCGCCGGCTGCAGGAAGGCGTCTCGCATTTCAAGGTCAACGGTTAGGGTCATCGCGTCATGCTGTATCTGCTGCTGCGCATGGGGACCGAGCGTTACGCGCTGGAAGCGCGGCGCATCGTTGAAGTCGTGCCGCTGGTGACGCTCAAACCGCTGCCGCACACACCCGCCTGCGTCGCGGGCCTGTTCGATTATCGCGGCACCTGGGTGCCGGTGATCGACCTCTGCCAACTCGCCAACGGACAGAATTGCGCGGCCCATCTGACTACGCGCATCGTGCTGGTCAATTATCCCGCCGGCGCGGTGCAGACACACATCTTGGGATTGCTCGCCGAGCAGGTCACCGAAACGGTTAAATTCAAAGACGCCGATTTCCAATGCGGCGGGCTGCAAGTACCCGAGGCGCCTTATCTCGGCCAGCTGGTCAAAGCGGCGGACATCACGGCACAGCACTTGGAGATCGAACACCTGTTGCCCGAAGCCTTGCGGCAGAATCTGTTTCCGGAGTGCGCCTGATGTCGCTGCCGGCCATCGAACAATTGCTGAAAGAGACCATGGGGTTGAACTCGGCATCGATCGGCAGTTCCGCCATCAACCGCGCCGTGCAACAACGCATGCGCGAACGCGATATCGCGCAGCCGGAAGACTATCTCCTGCGCCTGCGCGGCAGCCCGGCTGAACTGCAACAGCTGATCGACCTGGTGATCGTTCCGGAAACCTGGTTCTTCCGTGACCGGCATCCCTTCGTTGCCCTGGCGCGCTACGCCAAAGAGTCCTGGAAACGCACTGGCCGCCCTGGTCCCTTGCGCATCCTGAGTGTGCCGTGTTCCACCGGCGAGGAACCCTACACCATCGTCATGACGCTGCTGGACGCCGGCCTGACACCTAACGATTTTCAGGTCGATGCCGTCGACATCAGCGAACCCAATCTGCACCGCGCCCGCGGCGGCCTGTATCGCGAACATTCTTTCCGCGGCGACGACCTTGCGTTCCGCGACCGCTATTTTCTGCGCGCCGAACAGGGCTACCTGCTGCAACCCGAGATCCGCAATCACGTGCGTTTCCATCACGCCAATCTGCTGATCGCGGGTTTCATGAGCGACAGTCCGCTCTTCGATGTGGTGTTCTGCCGCAATCTGCTCATCTATTTCGACCGCGCCACCCAGGCGCAGGCCCTGCAGGTGCTGGAACGCCTGCTGCATCCGCAGGGCCTGCTGTTCCTGGGACATGCCGAGGCCGGCGTGCTGGCGGGGCGTGATTTCGCTTCGCTGGAACACCCGCAGAGTTTTGCCTTCGTCCGTGGACGTAAACGCGATGCCGACAGCGCCCCTATGCCGACGGCGCCGCCGAAGCGTCAGCGCATACCGGCGCCGGCGCCCAAGCAACCACTCACACCCAGACCCTTCGCCAGTGTCGCGCATGCGCCGGCGAAGACGCCCGCACCCGCGCCCGACAACCGCGGCGATCTCGACACCGCTACGCGGCTGGCCGACGAAGGCCACATGGTGGAAGCGGCCACACTGTGCGAGAAGCATCTGCAACAGTGCGGACCCGACGCCCAGGCATTCTATTTATTGGCCATCGTCCGCCAAGCGGTCGGCGAACCCGCGGAAGCCGAGGCCTTGCTGCGCAAGGCCCTGTATCTCGACCCCAGTCACTATGAAGCCCTGACGCACTTGGCCGTGCTACTGGAGCAGCGCGGCGACAAGGTTAACGCGGAACTGGTGCGGCAACGCGCTCAGCGCTCGCATGGGCGTCGACAGGACGAGGCGGCGCAACGTGCCGATAAGGTATGAACGATAGCGCCGCCAGCGTGATCGCCATCGACGATTGCTGGAACCGGATCGGTGTCAGGCGGCGTGGCGCGGACGCCTGCTGGGAGTTTGAGCGGGTCATCCACTGTCGCAATTGCGAACGTTACTCCGCGGCGGGCCGGCAGATCCTCCAGCGCGAACTGCCGCCGGGCTACCGCGAGGAATGGACGCAAGTACTGGCCACGCGCAAACCGCAGGGCCAAGCGAATACCGAATCCATTGTCATCTTTCGACTCGGCGACGAATGGCTAGCCATACCCAGTCGTATCGTCCGCGAAATCACCTCGGCCAAACCGATCCGGCGCCTGCCGCACACGCGCAAGAACGTCGTCAAGGGCCTGGTCAACATGCGCGGTGAATTGCAGATCTGCGTGTCGCTCGGCGGCCTGTTGGATCTGGAAAAAGGCGCTCAGGAACGCCGCTTCGGCAGTGTCGGTATATCCGATCGCATGATCCTGATCGCGCACGAAGGCAACCAATACGTATTTCCGGTGACCGAGGTGCATGGGCTGCATCGCCATCAGCTGAACGAGTTGCAACCGGCACCGGCGACCATCGGCAAATCCAAGGCGACCTACACCAAAGGCGTGCTCACCTGGGGCGAGCACCATGTCGCCAGTCTGGACGCGGAGCTGCTGTTCCACACCTTGAACAAGAGTCTGACATGAGCGGCGAATTCTCCATGTTGGACCTGTTCCGCGCCGAGATCGAAACCCAGGCCGCGCGACTCAATGAACACATACTGGCGCTGGATGCGCAACCGGGCGATGCCGCCGCGTTGGAAGCACTGATGCGCGCCGCGCACTCGATCAAGGGTGCTGGACGCATGGTGAATGTGGAACCCGCGGTGCGCGTCGCGCATGTAATGGAGGATGTATTCGTCGCCGCGCAGCAGGGACGCCTGACCCTGACACCCGCGCACATCGATGTGCTGCTGACCAGCGTGGACATGCTCAACCGCATCGCCCAGGGCGCCGGCCAATCCGACTGGGCACAATCCCACGCGCAGGAACTCGATGCACTGTTACAGGCACTGCGCGCCGCGCACAGCGAGACGCCGGTCGAGGTATCGACAGCGTCGGCTGTCGTCACGCCCGCGCCCGCAACGGCGCAAGCACACGCCAAGACCAAACCCACCCGCGACCCAACCATGCTGGACCTGTTCCGCGTCGAGGTCGAAAGCCAAACCCGGCTGCTGGCGGATGGCCTGCTGGAATTGGAACAGAACCAGACCGATGCAACCTGTCTCGAAGCCATGATGCGCGCGGCGCACTCGATCAAGGGCGCCGCGCGCATGGTGGATATCGCCGCCGGCGTGCGCATCGCGCACGTCATGGAAGACGGCCTGGTGGCGGCACAGCACGGCAAGCTGGTGATCGGCGCCGCGCATGTGGATCTGCTGTTGCGCGGCGTGGACATGCTCGGCCGTATCGCGAACGCGACGGATATCGATGCCTGGACCGCTCAACACGCAACCGACATCGCCACGCTGGAAGCGGCGCTGGCGACCTTGCCCACGGGCGCGTTACCGCCTGTCGTTACGCAACAACCGGCGGCGCAACCGGAACCCGTGCCCGCCGCGGCCACGACGCCCGATGCGATCGCCGCGACCGCCGTGAAACAGCATTTGGACAGTGCCATCCGCGTTTCCGCGGAGAGTCTCAATCGCCTCATGGGTCTGGCCGGTGAAGTCCAAGTCGAGGCGCGCTGGCTGCGCCCCTACGCCGACGCGTTGGTGCAGTTCAAACATCGGCACACTGAACTCATCAGCCTGTTGGACAAGCTGCGCGATGCCGTCGAACTCAGTCATCTCGACGAATACGCGCGCAGCCTGCTCGGCGAGGCGCAACACAAAGCCGCGCATTGCCGGCAACTGCTCGGTGAACGTCTCAACGACCTCGACGAATACGACCGTCGCAGTCACAACCTGGCCAGCCGCCTCAACCGCGAGGTCATCGCCAGCCGCATGCGTCCGTTCGCCGACGGCGTGCATGGCTTTCAGCGCATGGTGCGCGATCTAGCGCGCACGCTGGGCAAGCAGGTGCATCTGGATATTCGCGGTCTCACCACCCAGGTCGATCGCGACATCCTGGAAAAGATCGAGGCGCCGCTCAATCATCTGCTGCGCAATGCCGTCGATCACGGCATTGAACTGCCCGCCGATCGGCTGGCCGCCGGCAAACCGGAACAGGCTACGCTACGCCTGGAAGCCATACACAGCGCCGGCATGCTCTCAATCGCGGTCGAAGACGACGGCCGTGGCATGGAACTCGATCAGCTGCGCGGCAAGATCGTGCAGAGGAAATTGGTCACACAAGAGATGGCCGCCGATCTCAGCGAGGCGGAGCTGATGGATTTCCTGTTCCTGCCCGGCTTCTCCACCCGTGAACAGGTCACCGAAATCTCCGGCCGCGGCGTCGGCCTGGATGTCGTGCATAGCGTGGTGCAGGAGATGCACGGCATCGTTCACGCCACGGCACAACCCGGCAAGGGCATGCGTTTCCATTTGCAACTGCCGTTGACGCTGTCGGTGATGCGCTCGCTGATGGTGGAGATCGCCGGCGAGCCCTACGTCTTCCCGCTGGCGCAGATCCATCGCACCCTCAAACTGCCTCGCCACGCCATCGAGGTCATGGAAGGCCGCCAGTATTTCACGCTGATCAATCAACACATCGGTCTGATCGCGGGCAATCAGGTGCTGGGCCTCGAAGGCGAACCCCCTGAAGCGGAAGAGGTGTGCATCGTGGTCCTGGGCGAACGTCTCGACCGCTATGGCCTGGTGGTCGACCGCTTCATCGGCGAACGCAATCTGGTGGTGCAAAGCCTCGATCCACGCCTGGGCAAGGTCAAGGACATCAACTCCGCGGCCATTCTGGAGAACGGCGATCCCTGCCTGATCATCGATGTCGACGATCTGCTGCGCTCGATCAACATCCTCATCGCCGGCGGCCGGTTGGACAAAATCCGCCGCGACGGCGACATACCGAAAAAGAAGGTGACCAAACGCATCGCGCGAGGTCGAACGCAATATGCTGGTCAATCGCGGCTACGACGTGGAGGTCGCGGTGGATGGCATGGACGGCTGGAACGCCGTGCGCACCGGCGCATACGACTTGGTCATCAGTGACGTCGATATGCCGCGCATGAACGGCTTCGAGTTCGTCGGACTGATCAAGAAGGACCCGCAGTTGAAGACACTGCCGGTGATGATTGTGTCCTACAAGGACCGTGACGAAGACCGCCGACGCGGGCTGGAAGTCGGCGCCGATTATTACCTGACCAAGGGCAGCTTTCACGATGAAACCCTGCTCGATGCCGTCGCCGATCTGATCGGTCAGGCCTAGGTCAACAGATAACGAGCTTTAACATGCGTGTCGGAGTAGTAAACGATTCCAAATTGGCGGCCGAGAGCCTACGCCGAGTGGTCGACCAGAGCGGCCGGCATCAGGTCGTGTGGATCGCGGAGGACGGTAACGAAGCAGTGTGCCGCAGCGCCGAGGATCGTCCGGATCTCATTCTGATGGATCTCATCATGCCCAACATGGACGGTGTGGAGGCCACCCGCCAGATCATGGCCAAGACACCGTGCGCCATCGTCATCGTCACGGCGAGTGTCGCCGGCAATGCCGCGAAGGTCTTCGAGGCCATGGGCGCGGGCGCCTTGGATGCGATTAACACGCCGATCCTCGGCATGGACGGCAACGCTGCCGGCCACGCCGCGCTGCTGCACAAGATCGATATGGTCGGTCGCTTGATCCAGGCACCGAAGAAACGCACCGCGCCGCCAACAACGCCGGAGCCGTCGAATCCCTGTCTGGTCCCCGGGCGCTGCCCGCCGCTGATCGCCATTGGCGCGTCCACCGGCGGCCCGGCCGCGTTGAAAACCCTGCTGGCACCGCTGCCGGCCGATCTGCCGGCGGCACTCGTCGTCATTCAGCATGTGGACGAGGAATTCGCCCGCAGCTTCGCGGAATGGCTGGATGAACAAACCCCCTTGTCGGTGCGCCTGGCACAACCGGGCGATCGCCCCAACCCCGGCCATGTGCTGGTCGCCGGACGCGAAGATCACCTGGTCCTCACAGCGGATGGCAGCCTGAACTATACCCCGGAGCCGTCCGACTACGCCTACCGCCCGTCGGTCAACATCTTTTTCGAGAGCATGGCCCGCTACTGGCGGGGTCAGGCTGTCGGTGTTCTGTTGACCGGCATGGGTCGGGACGGCGGCAGCGGCCTGCTGAGCCTGCGCCAGGCCGGCGCCCACACCATTGCTCAGGATAAGCCCAGTAGCGCCATCTACGGCATGCCCAAGGCAGCTGCAGAATTGGACGCGGCGGTCGATATCCTGGGACTTGATGCCATCGGACCGGCCCTATTGAAATCCCTGCGCCGGCCGTTAACGGCATAGTGATTCGGATTTCGCAGATGAACGAGACCCGCAAAGACCAACATACCGATAACGCAATGCCCAAACGCCGTGCCGTGGTGCTGCTGGTCGACGACCAGGCCATGGTCGCCGAGGGCATTCGCCGTATGCTGGTCGACGAGACGGATATCGATTTCCATTATTGCGCCGATCCGCGCGAGGCCATTCAGACCGCCATCGCCATCAAGGCGACCATCATTTTGCAGGATCTGGTCATGCCGGAAGTCGATGGCATGATGCTGGTGCGTTTCTACCGCACCAACCCCTCGACCCGTGATGTGCCGATCGTGGTGCTGTCGACCAAGGATGATCCGGCCATCAAGAGCGAGGCCTTCCACAACGGCGCCAACGATTACCTGGTCAAACTGCCCGACAAGGTCGAACTGGTCGCGCGTATCCGCGCCCATTCGCGCAGCCATCTGGCGCAGTTGGAACGCGATATGGCCTACCAGGCACTGCGCGACCTGCAGAACGCGCTTGAATCCAGCAACGCCCAGTTGGAGGAAAGCAACCGCGAGTTGCAGCGCCTGTCATCGCTGGACGGGCTTACCGGTATCGCCAACCGCCGCCAGTTCGACAAGACACTCGAACAAGAGTGGCAACGGGCCCTGCGCAATTGCACCGAGTTGTCGCTGATCATGATCGACATCGACTACTTCAAGCTGTTCAACGATACCTACGGTCATCAGGCCGGCGATGATTGCCTCAAAACCGTGGCGCTGGCGCTGGCGCGCATCGTCCACCGGCCTTCGGATATCGTCGCGCGCTATGGTGGTGAGGAATTCGCGGTGATCCTGCCCGAGACCGATACCGAAGGCACCCTGCGCGTCGCCGAAAAGATGCGCGAGGCCGTATCGCGCCTGAACGTGCGCCACGACGCCTCCAAGGTGTCCGACAAGATCACGCTGAGCATCGGCGTCGCCAACTTGAACCCGCGCGGCGGCGATAATCCCGACATCCTGCTGGCCGCGGCCGACGACGCCCTGTACCGAGCCAAGCACGCCGGGCGCAACCGCGTCGAAGTGGCCAGTGACGAACCCACGCCTCCCCAGGTGGTCAACCAAACTCGTTCCTGAACATCGCCCAGCGACCGGCGGCAAACTGTTAACCCTCGCCAAAGCCCCGGCCAATCCCTATCATTACGGCTTCCAAAGCGACCGGCCCGAGTGCCGGCACTCCCATTTATCGCAGCCTGTTGCGGGAGCCCGCCATGACCTTTGTTGTCACCGAAAACTGCATCAAGTGCAAATACACCGACTGCGTCGAAGTCTGCCCGGTGGATTGTTTCCACGAAGGGCCGAATTTTCTGGTCATCGACCCCGAGGAATGCATCGACTGCACCCTGTGCGAACCCGAATGCCCGGCCGAGGCCATCTTTCCCGAAGACGACATCCCCAGTGGTCAGGAACACTTCCTCGCGTTGAACACCGAACTGTCGCAAACCTGGCCGGTCATCACCCAGAAAAAGGCCGCGCCGCCCGACGCGGACGACTGGAACGGCAAGCCGGATAAGCTCAAAGACCTGCAACGCTGAGCACGCGCGCCTCGGCGCGCAGTCGCAACGCGACGCACATGAGCCTCTTCCTCTATGCCTACAACGAGGATCTGCTGGCGCGCGCCGCCGAGCGTTGTTTGCATCACGCGGCGGCAGAGTGTCCCGATCTCACCCGCGTAGTCGTGCTGGTAGCCGACGGTCTGGCTGCCGGTGCGCTACGCGCGCAGATCGGCGCACACGCCCACGCCCAGGGGCATCCCGCACTGCTAGGCCTGCGCATCCTGACCCTGCGTGACTGGATCGAGGGCGGCAGCCCCGACACCGATCCGCCCTTGAGCGATCCCGCCCGACAGCTGCTACTGGTCGACGCGCTGCGTCAGCACAGTGGTCTGTTCGGTGAGGACGATCCCTGGCGCATCGCCGACAGTCTGTTGGAATTATTCGACGAACTCACTCTGCACCGCGCCGAACTTCCAGAGGCGGAACCGGACTTGGCCGAACGTTTGGCCAAAGGCTATCGCATCAGCGGCCCGCTGCCCACCGCGCTCAGCCGGGAAGCACACATTGTGCACCGCCTGTGGCGCGCCTGGCAGGAACAAACCGCAGCCCTGCGCCGCCCCGACCCCGGGACACACTATCTGCATAAGCTGCACCGGCAACACGCGCCACACGCTGACGAACCCTTCTACATCCTGGTCGGTTTACAGGCCCATACCCGCGCGGAACGTGACTGGATTGCCGCGCGTTTGCACGCCGAGCGTGCCGAGTGGCTGGTACACGGCAATCCCGTGCCAGCGCACACACTGGCCGACCGCGCGCTGCACGACATTCTCACGCTCAGTACGACGCACGTCCTTCCGAGCGACACCA
This sequence comes from Gammaproteobacteria bacterium, assembly GCA_016214925.1. Classification (GTDB taxonomy): domain Bacteria; phylum Pseudomonadota; class Gammaproteobacteria; order Thiohalobacterales; family Thiohalobacteraceae; genus JAHJQQ01. Next base: position 16,539 of record JACRMO010000035.1, on the reverse strand, counting down.
CCCACCCCACATTCCTGGACAGCGTGTATCCCTGCGAACAGGCGGACCTGCGCAGCCGCGCAGCCGCCTTGGCGTGTGCCAGCGCGGACAGCCCCGTGCGCGGAAAACTCGGCACCCTGGCCGCGGATTCCGCCGAACAAGAGGCGCGCGCCATCGACCTGCAAGTGCGCCGCTGGCTGCTGGCCGGCAAACAGCGCATCGGTATCGTCACCGAGGATCGCCGTCTGGCGCGCCGCGTGCGCGCGTTGCTGGAACGCGCCGGCATCGTCTTGCAGGACGCCGGCGGCTGGGCCTTGTCCACCACCAGCGCGGCCGCCTGCGTGGAACGTTGGCTGCAAAGCGTGGAAGAGGACTTCGCGCATCAACCACTGCTGGATTTCCTGAAGTCCGCCTGCGCCTGCGCGGATGCAACACGACATCATCCAGCATGAAAACATCGCCCGCGGCCTGGAACGTTATCGGCGGCATATCGAATACCGTCGGCAACGCCTGGACTGGCCGCCGGCCATCGTCGAACCCATGCACGCCTTGCTCGATCGCCTCGCCAGCGCCGCCCAGCCGCTGCTGCGTCTGCTGGACAGAACGCATCCGGCACGGGTGTATCTCACCGGTCTGCGCGACAGCTTGACCACCCTCGGCGTGTGGACGACCTTGGACAACGACGCCGCCGGTCAACGCATCCTCGCGCTCTGGGAGGAACTGGACGCCGCCGCGCAAAGCATGCCGCTGAGATTGAGCTGGCGGGAATTCCGCATGTGGTTCGGGCGCGCGTTGGAAGACAACACCTTTCGCCCCAGCCTGGCCAACGGTCCGGTGCAACTGCTCACGCTGGAACAAAGCCAGTCGCTGCATTTCGACGCGGTCGTGTGCGGCGCCTGCGATCGCGAACTCCTGCCCGGCAAGGATCGCATCAGCGCCTTCTTCAACGCCAGCGTGCGCCGCGAACTCGGTTTGCCCACCTGGGAACAACGCCTCGATCTGCGCCGCTATCAGTTCCGGCATGTGCTGGAAAGCGCGCCGCAGGTACTGCTGACCTGGCGCCGCGAGGAACAGGGCGAACCGGTCCTGCCCAGTGCATGGCTGGAGGCCCTGGAGACACTGCATCGGCTTGCCTACGGGCAATCGCTGGAAGACACCGA
>JACRMO010000035.1:0-15332 GCA_016214925.1 Gammaproteobacteria bacterium | reverse complement strand
GAACTCAAGGCGCTGACCGTCTCCGAACAAGCCGCGGTCGCACCGGCCGATGCCGCGCCATTGCCCATGCCGCCGAGCATGCCGCGACCGGCCCTGCCCGTGGATTTGTTGCCCACGACCGTCAGCGCCAGCAGTCACCAACACCTCATCGACTGCCCGTACCGCTATTTCGCCGCCGACGGCCTGCGCCTCTCCCCTCCCGACGAGGTGCGCGAGCGCTTGCAGAAATCCGATTACGGCGAGCGCGTGCACCGTTGCCTGGAGGCCTTCCACGGCACGGTCGAGCATCTGCCCGGACCGTTCACCCAAGCCTTCACTGCGGACACACGCGACGCCGCAATCGATCTGCTGCAGCGTATCGCCCAAGCGGTGTTCGCCCGCGATCTGGAGGACAATTTCCAACATCGTGGCTGGCTCAAACGCTGGCTAGGTCTGATTCCCGGGTATATCGACTGGCAGATCGCGCGCGCTGTGAACTGGCGCGTGCAGCAAGTGGAAGCAAAACTCGAGCGCCCCCTGGAAAACACCCTGACGCTGAAGGGCCGATTGGATCGCATCGACACCGATGGACACGCGCAGGCCATTATCGATTACAAGACCGGCTACATCCCTGCGCAGGCCGCTATCGATGCCGGCGAGGCCGTGCAATTGCCGATATACGCCCTGCTCAGCACAGCCGCGGTCGCGCAGGTGGAGTATCTGCAATTGGATAAACATGCGGTGCGCAGCGCGGGCCGATTGAGCGGCACGGCCGTCATGGAATTGCGCGACGCGGTGGCCACGCGGCTTGCCGAAACCCAGAGCGCGCTGCTTGCGGGCCAGGCGCTGCCGGCCTGGGGCGATCCCGACAGTTGCCGGCATTGTCCAATGCAGGGCGTGTGCCGTCGCGCCGCCTGGGATAATGACAACAATCGACAGACTTTGTGAAGAACATCACAGCGCGTCATGCCGCGTCTAAGTATGGCACTCGCCCTGCCGATAGATTAGTATTCCGTTCGACCAAAAACCCAATTGCACATCGGCCGGAACAGTACCAAAGAGAGGGGTTCATCTTGGACGTGATCCGGAACTACTGCAAAACGGTCATTGGTGGGGCGATGATCGCCGCACTGCTGGCGTTGCTGCCCTTCTCTGTATCTGCCGCACCCCACACCAGTACCGTCCCAGAACACGCCAAAGCGCAGAATCCCTTCCCGCTCCCGAGCGGTCTCGAACCCGCCGTCGATTTCTGGTGCAAGGTGTTCGCCGAATGGTCGCGCGAGCAAGTCGCACTGCACGACGACGAACACCTCGGCGTCATTTACCGCGTCGTCGACATCCCTGGGCCGGTTGCCGAAGGACTGACCAGCGGTCAGCGCGCCTGGGTGCGGGAACAGGAAAACCGTCTGATCTCCGAACTCTCCCATCTGGCCGTCAAGCGCGCCAGCCGCCAGTCCCTCACGAAAACGGAACAACGCCTGGCCAACGCCATCACTTACGGCGGCGGCAGCATCAAAGGCGCGGCCGAACGCGTACGTTCACAACGCGGCACGCGCGAGCGCTTTCTGCGCGGCCTGGAGATCAGCGGTCGTTACGATCAAGCCTTCCGCGCCGTCTTCCGCGCCCGCGGTCTGCCGGAAGATCTGGCTTATCTGCCGCACGTCGAATCCTCGTTCCAGATCGGCGCGCGTTCGTCGGTCGGCGCCGCGGGCATGTGGCAATTCATGCCGTCCACCGCCCGTTCCTACATGACGGTCAGCTCCACGGTCGACGAACGCCTCAACCCAGTCACGGCGGCGCAGGGTGCGGCGGAATATTTTGCCGGCGCCTACCGGACACTGGGCAGCTGGCCACTCGCCGTGACGTCCTATAATCACGGCATCGGCAGCATGAACCGTGCGCAAGCGCGATTCGGCCATGACTTCGGGCGCATTGTGCGTGACTACGATGCGCCGTCCTTCGGTTTCTCATCGCGCAATTTCTATGCGGAATTCCTCGCCGTGCGCCGCATCGCCAAAGCAACCGACAAATACTTCCCCGAGGGTGTGCGCGTGCACGCGCCATTGGCGGCCAAACCCGTCACCCTCAAGCACGCGCTGTATGCGCACGACATTCGCAAACAGATGGGCGCGGATATGACGGCGCTGGCCGATCTCAACCCGGGCTGGTCGGATCGCGCACTAAAGGGTAAGAGCAAACTCCCTGCCGGCATCACGGTCTGGGTTCCGTCCGGAAAGTATGTGCCCGAGTTCACCGCACCGGCTGAAACCACCACGCTGGCACGCACGGACACTGCATCGCAGCCCGATAAAGCGGGCAGAACCCATCGTGTCACACACGGCGAGAGTCTGTGGACCATCGCGCGTCGACATGGAACGACTGTGGCCGCATTGACTGCGCATAACGGGTTGAGCGCCGGCGATCCGCACCTGCGTGTTGGCCAGTTACTGGTATTACCCGGCGCGCAATCGAAGGCCACGGCACGTAGCAAGACCACGCTGGCAAGCACCACCCATCGCGTCAGTGCGGGTGACACGCCCTTTGACATCGCCACCACCTACCGCATACGGTTGAGCGACCTGCTGGCGGCGAACAATATGCACGCGCGTTCGGTCATCCGCCCGGGACAGCGCCTGACCATTCCGACAGCCGACTGAACTTTCGTGCTGCGCAAAATGAAAAGGGGCCTTGCGGCCCCTTTTCATTTGCATGGCATGAACAGCATATCAGGCCTGTTCGGCGACCGCCTTCATGCTCAGGCGGATGCGGCCCTGCTTATCGACTTCCAGCACCTTGACCTTGACGATGTCGCCTTCGGCCAGTTTGTCGCTGACGTTCTGCACGCGCTCGTCGCAGATCTGCGAGATGTGCACCAGACCATCCTTGCCCGGCAGGATGGTCACGAACGCGCCGAAGTCCATCAGCTTGGCGACCGTGCCTTCATAGATGGTGCCGACGGTCACGTCCGCGGTGAGCTGTTCGATGCGGCGCTTGGCCTCTTCACCGGCGGCGGCATCCACCGAGGCGATCTTGACCGTGCCATCGTCGGTGATGTCGATGCTGGTGCCGGTCTCCTCGGTGATGGCGCGGATGGTCGCGCCACCCTTGCCGATCACGTCGCGGATGCGATCCGGATTGATCTTCATGGTGGTGTAGCGCGGCGCAAACTTGGACATCTCCGTGCGCGGCACGGAGATCGCGGCACTCATCTTGTCGAGGATATGCAGACGCGCATCGTGAGCTTGGGCCAGCGCGGTCTCCATGATTTCCTTGGTGATACCGTCGATCTTGATGTCCATCTGCAGCGCGGTCACGCCATTGGTCGTACCGGCCACCTTGAAGTCCATGTCGCCGAGGTGATCCTCGTCGCCCATGATGTCGGTGAGCACCGCAAACTTGTCGCCTTCCTTGATCAGGCCCATGGCCACACCGGCAACCGGCGCCTTCAACGGTACACCGGCATCCATCAATGCCAGCGAGCTGCCGCACACGGAGGCCATCGAGCTGGAGCCGTTGGACTCGGTGATCTCTGAGACGACGCGCGTGCTGTAGGGGAAATCCGTCACCGACGGCATCACGGCGATGACGCCGCGCTTGGCCAGACGCCCGTGGCCGATCTCGCGGCGCTTCGGGCTGCCGACGCGGCCGGTCTCGCCGACGCTGTAGGGTGGGAAGTTGTTGCTCGTCACGGCCGGTGCCCAGCGTGGCCACCACCAGCGCCTGCGTCTCGCCGCGGGTGAACAGCGAGGAGCCGTGGGTGCGCGGCAGCACGCCGTGGCGGATCGCGATCGGGCGCACGGTACGCGTGTCGCGGCCGTCGATACGCTTCTCACCGGCGATGATGCGGCCACGCACAGTGGTGTATTCCAGGGTTTCGATGGCGGTGCGCACAGCTTCCGCAGCGTAACTGGGACTGGCACCCTCGGCGGTCAGCCTAGTGGCGATATCGCTGCGGATTTCATCCAGGCGTGCATAACGCTTCTGTTTGTCGGCGATCTGGTAAGCCTCGGTGAACGCGGCCTTGCCCGCGGCGGCGACGGCGTCGGCCAGCGCGGTATCCGCGGCCGGGGCCTGCCAGTTCCAGGACGGCGTGCCCACTTCGGCAGCCAGTTCGCGGATCGCCTTGATGGCGGCCTTCGTCTGTTCGTGACCGAACACGACCGAACCCAGCATGACGGCCTCGGACAACTCCTTGGCCTCGGACTCGACCATCAGCACGGCGTGCTCGGTGCCGGCGACGACTAGGTCCAGCTTGGACTCAGCGAGCTGAGTCGCAGTCGGATTGAGCACATAGTTGCCGTCGACGTAACCGACGCGCGCTGCACCGATCGGACCCTGGAACGGCATACCTGAAATGGCCAGTGCGGCGGATGCACCGATAATCGAGGCGATATCCGGATTGATCTCCGGATCCAACGACATCACCGTGGCGATGACTTGGACTTCATTGGTAAAGCCTTCGGGGAACAGCGGACGCAGCGGACGATCGATCAGGCGGGAGACCAGCGTTTCGTTTTCGCTCGGGCGACCTTCGCGGCGGAAGAATCCACCCGGAATCTTGCCGGCGGCGTAGGTACGTTCCTGGTAGTCGACGGTCAGCGGGAAGAAGTCGCGACCTTCCGCGCCCTTCTTCAAACCGACCGCGGTGACCAACACCACGGTGTCGCCCATGCTGACGATGACGGCGCCGCTGGCCTGACGGGCAATCTCTCCGGTTTCCAGAGTGACCGTCTGAGCACCGTACTGAAACGTCTTCTTGATTGGATTCACGCTGCTGTCCTTACACTTAGGAAATGGAGAAACGCTCGCTGCCGCGCGCCGCGGGTGCGACGCGCGCGGACAAACCGATCAGCGACGCAGGCCGAGACGACCGATGAGATCCTGATAGCGCTGACCATCTTTGCGCTTCAGATAGTCGAGCAATTGGCGACGCTGGTTCACCAAGCGCAGCAGACCCTGCCGGGAATGATGGTCCTGCTTATGGGTCGAGAAGTGGTCGGTCAGAAGGGTGATGCGTGCGGACAGCAGCGCAACCTGGACCTCCGGCGAACCGGTGTCGCCCACGGCGCGCTGATAATCCTTCACAATCTGGCCTTTCTGTTCGGCGGTGATAGCGGTCATAACTCAAGGTACTCCCAAAAAACACAAATTCGCGAAGCCCGGCTTCAGAAGCCGCGTATTGTAGCCGTGGTCGGAAATCCGGACAAGGCTGACGGTCGGACCCGGCGGCTAGCCATCGCCCCCGATCATCATTCGTTTGGGCGCCACCCGGCCATCGTCCAGGATCTGCCCCATCCCGAGGAAGCGCTGGTCAGGGGCATACAGTCGCACCCAGCCGCTGGTCGGGGCATGCGGCACGACCACCGCCTGACCCTGGCGCAGGTAAAAGGTGGCATCCGGCGACAAGCGCACGTCCGGCCACTGGGTCAGGGCACTCTCGGTGGGGAAGATATGCGCATCCAGGGCGGCGAAGCCCTCACCGGTGGCCAATTCTTTCAGTACATCCAGGCTCACCATGCCCGTCGCGTCGTAGGGCCCGACGCCCAGACGCCGCAGGCCCGTCACATGTGCCCCGCAGCCCAGCACCTCGCCGATGTCCTCGGCCAGGGTCCGGACGTAGGTGCCCTTGGTACAGCGCACGTCGATGTCGAAATAAGGCAGTTCCAAGCCGGTCAGGGTCAACGAATGTATGACGATCCGGCGGGGCTCGCGCGCGACCTCCACGCCTTGCCGGGCCAGGGTGTACAAGCGCTGTCCCTGATGCTTGACCGCCGAATACATCGGCGGGATCTGTTCGATTTCGCCGCGGAAATGCTCGAACACGGTTTCCAGTCGCGCGCCGTCGATGCCTTCCACCGGCCGGTGTTCGATGACTTCGCCCTCGGCATCGCCGGTGGCGGTCTTCTCGCCGAGTTTGCAGCGCACTTGATAATGCTTGTCCGCATCCAGCAAAAATCCCGAGGCCTTGGTCGCCTCGCCGAAACAGATCGGCAACAGTCCGCTGGCCAGTGGATCGAGGCTGCCGGTGTGTCCCGCCTTGTTGGCGTTGAACAGGCGCTTGACGACCTGCAGCGCCAGATTGGAACTCATGCCCAGCGGCTTATCCAGCAGCAGGACACCGTTGACGTTTCTACCTTTGGAACGACGTCGTGACATCTTTGACAGAAAACCTTTAAGACAGGCGCACTCGGCGCGAGGAGGGAAACCCGGAAAATCCGCGACTCAATCTTCGTCGTGACGGTCGGAGGCGACCGCCGCATCGATGAGCGCACTCAGACGACTGCCATGTTCGATGGACTCGTCATAGACGAAACGCAATTGCGGGACGGTGCGGGTGAGCATGCGCTGACCCAATTCATGGCGCAGAAAACCGGCCGCCTTGTTCAGCGCCGTGAGCGAGTCGCGGCGCGCATTCTCATCGCCCAGCACCGTGATGAACACCTTGGCATGCGCCAGATCGCGCGTGACCTCCACGGCCGATACCGTGACCATGCCCACGCGCGGATCCTTGACCTCGCCACGGATCAAAGCGGCCAGTTCGCGTTGCATCTGTTCGCCGACGCGGCGGGTACGGGGAAAATCACGGGGCATGCGTGTAAACCTCGGTCGCCGTCACCGCACAGTACGTGCGCGATGACGACATAACGACGGCGCGATCAGACGGTCCGCGCCACCACGGTACGTTCGAAGACCTCGATCTGGTCGCCTGGCTGCACGTCGTTGTAGTTCTTCACGCCGATGCCGCACTCGGTGCCGGCGCGCACTTCGCTGACGTCATCCTTGTGCCGGCGCAGCGATTCCAGTTCGCCTTCGAAGACGACGACATTGTTGCGCAGTACGCGGATCGGCGCGCTGCGACGAACCACGCCGTCGACCACCATGCAGCCGGCGATGGCACCGAACTTGGAGGAGCGGAACACATCGCGCACCTCGGCCAGACCGATGATCTCTTCCTTGATCTCCGGCGACAGCATGCCGTTGATGGCCTTTTTGACCTCGTCGATCACGTCGTAGATCACACTGTAATAATGCATATCCACGCCCTGATCTTCGACCAGGCGCCGCGCGGCTGCATCGGCGCGCACGTTGAAGCCGATCATGATCGCCTTTGACGCCACGGCCAGGTTGATATCGGATTCGTTGATGCCACCGACGCCACCGGCGACCACGCGCACACGCACTTCGTCGGTCGACAGTTTGGTCAACGAATCACGCAAGGCTTCGAGACTGCCCTGCACGTCGGTCTTGACCACCAGATTGAGATCCGCGGAACCGCCTTCGCCCATCTGCGAGAACACGTCTTCGAGGCGGGTCTGGCGTTGCTTGGCCAGTTTCACATCGCGGAATTTGCCCTGGCGGAACAACGCGACCTCGCGCGCCTTGCGCTCGTCGCTCACGACCACGACATCGTCACCGGCATTGGGCGTGCCGGACAGACCCAGCACCACCACCGGCATCACGGGGCCGGCTTCCAGAATCGGCTTGCCGGCCTCGTCGAACATGGCGCGCACGCGCCCCCATTCCTGGCCGCTCAGAATCAGGTCACCCTTCTTGAGGACACCATTGCGCACCAGCACCGTGGCCACCGGACCGCGACCGCGGTCCAGACTGGATTCGATGATGACGCCGCTGGCCGGGCAATCCTCGACCGCGGTCAGTTCCAACACCTCGGCCTGCAATAGAATGGAATCCAGCAAATCGTCGATACCCGCGCCGGTCTTGGCGGACACCGGCACGAACTGCGTGTCGCCGCCCCAGTCCTCGGGGATGACCGCGTGCTTGACCAACTCGTTCTTCACGCGATCGATATCCGCATCGGGCTTGTCGATCTTGTTGATCGCCACCACGATGGGCACACCGGCCGCCTTGGCATGCTGGATCGCCTCTTCGGTCTGCGGCATGACGCCGTCGTCGGCCGCGATCACCAGAATCACGATGTCGGTGATCTGCGCGCCGCGAGCACGCATGGCGGTGAATGCGGCGTGGCCCGGCGTATCCAGGAAGGTGATGGTGCCGCGCGGCGTATCCACGTGATAGGCACCGATGTGCTGCGTGATGCCGCCCGCCTCGCCGGCCGCGACCTTGGTGCGGCGGATGTAATCCAATAGTGAGGTCTTGCCGTGATCGACGTGACCCATGATGGTCACCACCGGCGGGCGTGTCACCTGCTCGCCCCGATGAGTCTCGCCGGCCAACGCCAACTGCTCTTCGAGTTCATTCTCCTTGAGCAGTTTGACCTTATGGCCCAAATCCTCGACCACAATCGCCGCGGTTTCCTGGTCCAGCATCTGATTGATGGTGACCATGGTGCCCATCTTCATCAGCGTCTTGATGAGATCGGTCGCCTTCAGCGACATCTTTTGCGCCAGCTCGGCCACCGAGATGGTTTCCGGGATGGCGACCTCGCGCACGATCGGCGCGGTGGGCTTCTCGAAACCGTGCGTACCCGGCGCGGCAACACTACCGCCACGCCCCTGCGACGGTTTCTTTTTCTTGCGCTTGCCCGCCATGTCGGCGGAGACGTGCAGCTCCTTGCGACCATAGCGACCACTGCGGTCATCGGCCTCCGCGCCAGCGCGACGGCCCTTGCGCGCGGGTGCGCCGGCCTTTTCCTTCTCGGCGGTTTCGGTCTTGCGCGCTTCTTCCTCGGCCTTCAGGCGCGCGGCTTCTTCAGCCAAACGCTTCTCGATACCGGCCACGCGCGCGGCTTCTTCTTCGGCCTTCAGCCGTGCCGCTTCCTCGCGCGAACGCTGTTCTTCCAGTTCACGTTCGCGGCGGAGGGTATCATCGGCGTTACGCAGCGCATCCTCGGCCTCGCGCACACCGGCCTCTTCATCCTCGCGGCGTGAGCGCTCGGCAGCAGCTTCGTCGAGACGCTTCTGCTCGTCGGCGACCACGGCACTGCGTTTGACGTAGGTGCGTTTACGGCGAACTTCGACCGCAACGGTCTTGGTACCGGCGGTACGCCCGGTGCCGGTCTGCACCTTGATCTCGCTGTGCGTCTTGCGTTTGAGCGTGATCTTCTTCGGCTCGGCGACAGTCAGCGCGGCATCGCCTTCCGGCTTGCCGTGACTCTTGCGAAGAGAAGTCAGCAACTCCAGCTTTTCCTCATCGCTGATGGTTTCATCCGCGTTGGCTTTATGCAGCCCGGCATCGCCCAGCTGCATCAGCAGACGATCGACCGGGATACCGACGACTTCCGCGAATTGCCTAACCGTTACTTCCGACATTGCCTTTCAACTCCTGGACGAATCGGCCCCGCTGTTCCTCGGCAAACCACGGGGCGCGCGCGGCCATAATCAGCGCAGCGGCACGCTCCTCGTCCATACCTTCGATATCCATCAGCTCGTCGACGGCGAGTTCGGCGAGATCTTCCTGCGTCACGACACCGCGCCCGGCCAGCGTAAAGGCCAGTTCGCGATCCATGCCGTCGAGTCCGAGCAGATCCGCGGCCGGCTCGTTCTCGCCCATGGCCTCTTCCTTGACGATGGCGCGGGTCAGCAACACATCGCGGGCACGGCCACGCAGCTCCTCGACCATGTCCTCGTCGAACTCCTCGACCTGCAACAGTTCGGCGGCCGGCACATAGGCGATTTCCTCGATGCTGGAAAAGCCTTCCTGCACCAGAATGACGGCGATTTCCTCGTCGACATCGAGCTGCTCCATGAACAGCTGCTGCAAGGTCTGCGTCTCGGCCTCGCTTTTCTGCTCGGCCTCCTTCTCGGTCATGACGTTGAGATCCCAACCGGTCAGCTGACTGGCCAGGCGCACGTTCTGACCGCCACGCCCAATCGCCTGCGACAGCAGTTCTTCGGCAATCGCCAGATCCATGCTGTGTTCGTCTTCGTCGACGACGATGGACATCACCTCGGCCGGCGACATGGCGTTGATGACGAACTGGGCGGGATTGTCGTCCCACAGAATAATGTCGATGCGTTCACCGGCCAGTTCGTTGGACACGGCCTGGACGCGCGAACCGCGCATACCGACGCAGGCGCCGACCGGGTCGATGCGCTGGTCGTGGGATTTCACGGCGATCTTGGCGCGCATGCCCGGATCGCGGGCGGCACCGAGGATCGAGATCAAACCCTGGCCGATCTCCGGCACTTCGATCTTGAACAATTCGATCAGGAATTCCGGCGCCACGCGGCTGACAAACAACTGCGGACCGCGCGGCTCGGAGCGCACATCCTTCAGATAGCCGCGCAAGCGGTCGCCCGGACGCACAGATTCGCGCGGGACCATGTCTTCGCGGGCCACCAAGGCCTCGGCATTGCCGCCCAGATCCAGATAGACATTACCGCGTTCGACGCGCTTGACCATGCCGGTCACCAGCTCGCCCTTGCGCGCACGGTAGGCCTCGACGACCTGCTCGCGCTCGGCCTTGCGCACCTTCTGCACGATGACCTGCTTGGCGGTCTGCGCGGCGATGCGGCCAAAGGCTTCCGATTCCAGCGGCTCTTCGATGTATTCACCGATCGCAATGCCGGGCTGCAACTGTTGGGCGCGGGTATACAGCACCTGGCGCTCCGGCGATTCGAAGTTCTCGTCCTCGTCGTCGACGACCTGCCAGCGGCGGAAAGTTTCGTAATCGCCCGTCTGGCGGTTGATGGTCACGCGCGCGTCGATCTCGCCACCGTGGCGCTTCTTGGTCGCCGAGGCCAAGGCCGCCTCGATGGCCTGGAAGATCACGTCCTTATCGACGCCTTTTTCATTCGATACGGCGTCTGCCACCAAAAGAATTTCTTTGCTCATAATTACCCGTCTCCGCGCTCGGAAGCGTTAGATATCCGGCACCAGTCGCGCCTGCTCGATCTGCTCCAGCGGCAAGCTGACCCGCTTTCCGTCCTGCTCCTGAATGACCACTTGTTGTTCCTGCAATCCTTGCAGCAAACCCCGAAAATTCCGCTGCCCCTCGACGGGGAAACGCATGCGTACCTTCACTTCATGACCGGCAAAGCGCTCAAAATCGCGCGCTTGGAACAGCGGCCGATCCAGCCCGGGCGAAGACACTTCCAGGGTGTAATTGCCGGGTACGGGATCTTCCACATCCAGCAGCCCACTGACCTGGTAGCTGACCGCCGAACAATCGTCCACGGTCACGCCCTCGGGCTTGTCGATGTACACCCGCAGCAGACTGTGTTTGCCGCTCGGACGATACTCGATACCCACCAACTCGCACCCCAGGGCGGTGATCGCCGGCTCCAACAAGTCCTGCAAATTGAAGGGATCCTGGCGCATTCGCCCGCTCCGGAAACAAAAAATGGGCCCGAGGCCCACTTCGCGTCCTGCACAAACACCTGACTCGCGCGTAGGGAGAGTATAGACCGCCCCCTATGGGCTTCCAAGCAGAGTCAAGGCGTTGTACGCAACTTACACCTCGCCGCAAACAAAAAACCCCGCTACCGGGGTTTGCTCGCGAGGCGCCTCGCAACCACCACGCAGGCCAGACTTCAAGTAGCCGCGGGGACGTGCATTATAGGTGGCGAACCGCCCGCTCGCAACCGGATAAACCCACGCACGTCCACGGGCCTCTTGTGGGCCACGGCGATTTCGCCGACTATGCAGCCATGCACCACCGCATTCATAACGCATAACGCCCTGAGAACCATGCAGACCACCCTGACCTACGCCTCCCATACCGCCACTTGCCGTGCATATACCTATCCATACCCCCTATACCCGGGCTGGACACGGACGATTCTCTTCACCCTCATGCTGCTCTCGGCCGTACTGAACCCCCGCCTCGCCTGGAGCGACAGTGGCGAGGAAGAGGAAGTCTGGCTGCAAGTCGACACCCAGGCACTCGTCCTGCGGGTCATGCGCGGCGGGCAGCCCATCAAAACCTACGAGGACATTGCCATCGGACGTTTCGGCACCACTGCCGACAAACGCCATCTGGACGGCAAGACCCCGCTCGGTGAATTCCATATCAGCCTGATCAAAAGCACGTCACCGTATCGCCGTTTCTTCGGCTTCGATTACCCGCGACTGGACCAGGCCGAGCGCGCACTGGAACAGGGCGATCTGCCTATGGATGAATTCAAGGCTATCAACAGCGCCGTGCGCGCGCATCGCGTGCCGCCGCAAAATACCGCGCTCGGCGGACATGTGGGTATCCATGGCATCGGGGCGGGCGACCCCAAGGTGCATGAGTCCTATAATTGGACCAAGGGTTGTATCGCGCTAACCAATACCCAGATCGATGAATTGGCCCAATGGGTACATTTAGGCGTCAGAGTAGTTGTTTATTGACCCAACCCACTTGCGTTTTTACGTAGAGGCGAGGAAAATTCACACCGTTTTCAAGGCACAACGGGATTTGCCTTCCCAGTTTCACCCAACCATTAGATTCGAGGACATACCATGAATATCAAAACTGTTGCCGCGAGCGTTGCCCTGATCGCCATTTTCGGTCTGACCGGTTGCGCCAGCACCTCCGACGTCCAGAGCCTGAAAGACCAGGTTGCCCAAGCCCAGAGCACCGCCGACAGCGCCGCTAAGGATGCTGCCGATGCCAAGGCCGCCGCCGCCGCCGCCCAGGCCACTGCCGATGAAGCCAAGGCCAAGGCCATGGAAACCGACGACAAGCTGAACCGCATGTTCAAGAAGTCGATGTACAAGTAAGATCTGACGATTGGCTGTAACGCAAACGGGGCCGCTTTCGCGGCCCCGTTCTTTTGTGCGTCATTCGAGAATGACTACCGCGATTACTCTCGCGTCACCTCACTCAACGCGCATCCGCTTCCAGAATGGCATTGCGCGAGATGGGCACCGGCATACCACTCTGCTGTGCCACCGCCTCAGTGATTGCCCGCCCGCTCACCGCCGTGCGCCGCTTCGTCAATGCCTTATCCAACACATCGAGTGCAATATTCATCAGCGTGTTCTTGCGTGCGAGATCTTCTTCCAGCGGCGGATGCACTTCCATATAGAGCATGCCTTCAACCCAGCCCACTTTCACCGGCTGATTGACGATATGCACGGGCGTGCCAACCGAAACTTCGTGGAAGATCGTTGCACTGTCTTCCGGATATAGACGCAGACAACCGTGGGTCACCCGCATGCCAATGCCCCAGGGTTTGTCGGTACCGTGGATCAAGTAACCGGGAATGCTCAAGCGCAATGCATACTGGCCCAGCGGATTCTTGGGGCCAGGCGGCACCACTTCGGGGATGATCTCGCCGCGCGCGGCGGCCTCCGCACGGATGGACTTCGGCGGATGCCAAGCCGGATCCTTCACCTTGGCCGCCACGCGGATGTTGCCAATGATCGGTGTGGACCAGTCCTGGCGGCCGACACTCACCGGATAGGTCTTGATCACGCGGGGTTCACCGCGTTTCGCCGGCGGAAAATAATAGACGCGCATCTCCGGCACATTGAGCACGATGCCGGTACGGTCGGCCGCCGGCAGGATATACCGCGTCGGTAGCGTAATCGGCGTCCCCGCACCCGGCAGCCATTTGTCGACCGTAGGATTGGCGATGAGGATCTCGTCATGCCCCAGGTGGGAGCGGCGCGCGATGTCGAGCAGCGTATCTTCGTACAGCGCCTTGATGACATGCGTCTGACCGACCAGATCCACGTCATCGGGCGGTAATGGCAGGGTCTCCGCCAGCGCTGCTCGAGCGGCACAGCAGGTGAGGAGACCCAAGGCTAGGCCGAGAACGATTCGACGGTGCGGGAGTAAGCAAGACATCATGGATAAGATCTCGAAAAGTTACTACGGGAAGTGCCAGCGGCAGATCCACAGCCGTTATTCTACGGCATCGGCGCAACGGATAAAAACTATACCCCCTGGCAGAGCCCGGATTTCCAGAAAGAAATATCCCGGCTAAACTGGGGCATGGTCAACACCCCTGTCGCAGCCGCCCGCACACCAAGCCCCCTCATGCAGGCTGCCACCCACACATCGTCGCAGATAACACGCGCCACCAAGCGCATTGAACTGACGGGCCTGGTGATCTTTCTGGGCGTGTTCATGCTCGGCAACTCCCTGCTCCCGCGCACACCGGACATCATCCACGGGTGGGCCGATCTGTTCTGGACGGCCGGCGCCTTGTTCACCGCCCTGCGCTGTTTCGTCACGGCGCGCCGGCAAACCGGTAACGAAGCACGCGCCTGGCGTCTGTTCGGACTGGCTTGTATGACTTGGTTCGGTGGCATGCTGGTGTGGGATTATCAGGAACTGGTGCTCGGCAGATACACGCCCTTTCCATCCTGGCCGGACCTGGGCTACTACCTGTTCGCCGTGTTGTTCGGCGCGGGTCTCGTACAGTATCGGGGCGGTGGCCCGCGCGTACCCGTGACCCTGCTCGAACTCAGCCAGTTCGGCATTTTTCTCTGCTGTATTGCCCTGGTGCATCTGGTCATCTTCGCCACCCCGCTACAAGCGCGGGAGTCCACACCCCTGCTTGTCGCGAGCGCACTGGCGTATCCGGTGCTGTATATGGCCTTGCTGATCCACGGTGTCGCCACGCTCTGGTTGCGACTGCGCGGCCCAACACGGCGCGCGCTGGGCATTGTCGTAACCGGCATTGCCGTCCATGCCCTGACCAATTCCCTGTACGCCTATGCGCTGCTCGGACGTACCTACGAAGCGGGAAATTATCTGGATAGCGCCTGGCTGTTCGGCTTCGCCCTGATCTACTGGGGCGCCGTTCAATACCCGGACATGAGCACGCGCCAAGATGCCGCAAGCGAACAGGACGTAACGCCACCGCTCGCCCGTCTGGTCCCCGTCGCGTCCATCAGCGTTACGATCCTGGTGATCTTGGCGTTCCGTCAGAACCTGCAGCCCATCGTCTATGCACAGATGTTCCTGCCGATGATTCTGCTCATGGCCTGCATCGCCCTGCGCGAATGGGCCGGCAACACATTGGAGGCACATCAAGCCGCAGCTGTCCGCCGCTCCGAGGCGCAGTTGCGACAGATCTTCAGCATCAGTCCGGTCATGACCACCATCACCCGCCGCCATGACGGCATGTTTGTCGACGTCAACGATGCCTACCTAGAGACAACCGGTTATCGCCGCGATGAATTGCTCGGCAGGAGCTCGACACAGTTGGGCATGTGGAAACAACCGCAGGATCGCCAACGCATGATCGATCAGTTACAGGCGAAAGGCTCGATACGCGGCTTTGACCAGCAGATCCGCACCAAGTCCGGCGAGATCCGTGAGGTGTTGGCATCCTTCGCGCCGATCCTGATTGAAGACGAAGAATGCCTGCTCGGTGCCGCGCTCGACATTACTGCGCGGGAACGGACCGCGGCGGAAATGCGCAAGCTCGCGCGCGCCCTGGAGCAGACCGCGGATATTGTGATGATCACCGACCGTGTCGGCCGCATCGAAT
>JACRMO010000034.1 GCA_016214925.1 Gammaproteobacteria bacterium | reverse complement strand
GACGCCGGGCGCGTGATGCCCCACCTCGGTGACGATGTGTTTGTGGCCGAGCATCATCAGCGCGGCATGCGCCTCGGCCGAGGAGGCATAACCGCCCGGATGACCGGAGGCCTTGCTGCCGCAGATTTGCAGGGTCAGATAACGCAGGGCGTCGGCGGCGAGCAGGGTCTGGAACACCGCGGCAGGGTCGGCTGGATCGGCGATGGCAGTCTTGCCGTCGGCGATGACCGGCTTGGCGGCGAGCGTGTCGGCGCCTGGCCAGGGTTGGGCGAAATACTGAATGCCATCGCGGAAGTCGGCGGCGGATAGGGCGAGTTCGATGGCGGTGCTCATGGGCGGTTCCTCGATGGTGATGCCAGTTGCGCTCACCTTAGGTCCCGGCGTAGGATTTCGCAATCCGCAATCGATTTCACGATACGAAATATGGCCCAGTCTCCATCCAAATCCCAATCCGAATCTGGCTCCGGCTCCATCCAGGTCATTGATCGTCTGACGGCCCTGTTGGAAGCGATCGCGCGCAATCGCGATCCGGTCAGTCTCAAAGTTTTGTCCGCCGAGACCGAGCTGCATCCCTCGACGGCGTTCCGCATTCTCGCTTCCGCCATCGAGAACGGCCTAGTCGCGCGCGAGGGCAGCAATTACCGCCTCGGCATCCGCTTGCTGCAATTGGGTAGCCGCGTTGCCTCACATCAGGATCTGCGTCGCGAGGCACGGCCGCTGATGGAGACGCTGCGCGATCAGATCGGTGAGACGGTGAATCTCACGGTGCGCCAGGGCGACGAAGTGGTCTATCTCGACCGCGCTCTGCCCGAACGCATGATGCGCGTCGAACAACGCATCGGCAGTCGCGCGCCCTTGCATGTGACCGCGGTCGGCAAGCTGATGCTGGGCGAAGGCAGTGAAGCCGATTGTCGCGCCTATGCGCAGCGCACCGGCCTGCCGGGCTACACGCGCTACAGCCTCACCGATGAGGAACAACTGGTGCAGCATGTCTCCGGCTGCGTGCGCGCCGGTTTCGCCTACGATGATGAAGAGGCGGAGACCGGCGTGGGTTGCATCGGTGTGCTGGTGCATGATGACGCCGGACAAATCGTCGCCGGTCTGTCGATCTCTGCGCCCATCGAACGTCGACGCGATGAATGGATCGAATTGCTCAAAGCGACTGCGCAAGAATTGTCCACGCAGTTGGGCTAAGGAAGCTCTTACATGGACACCGCCCGTATGCCAAGTGAGTTTTGGTGAAGAGGATCGATTGCAGTCTTACATCCGGCCTGTTGATGGAGATTGCATCTCCTGGCCTCTATGGTATTCGCCGACGGGGCCCTATCTGATCAGCGAGGTTTGAGCCTCTAGAGCTTCCCCGGGTTTGACCCGTCGCGGTTCGACCTGTTTCCCCATGTCTCACTTGTGCAATCGCTGCGTGACCTCCGTTACCCGTGACTCAGTCGTTTGTACTGACGCATCCACTCAAACAGGACGCGCCAGACCATAGGTTTCATTTCTGGCCATTAAAACCCAGGCCATGCGCGCCATCTTGTTGGCCAGCGCGACCGCCGCCTCATTCACATGGCAACGTCGCAGCAACTGCTCCACCCAGGCATTGCCACCGGGCTGACCGATCTTCACGCGACGCCGGATATGATGGATCACGGCCCGCGCGCCATGGATCAACAGGCCGCGCAGGTAACCGTCTCCGCGCTTGCTGATACCCAGCAAGCGTTCCTTGCCACCCGAGGATGCCTGGCGGGGCACCAGTCCCAGGTAGGCCGCCAGTTGCCGACCATTCTTGAAGTCCTGCGCTTCACCGACCGTCGCCGCCAAGGCGGTTGCCGTTAATACATCAATGCCTGGGATGCCGGCCAGCCGCTGACTCACGGCGTTGCCGGCATGCCATGCCTTCAGGTGTTGCTCGATACGGTCAATCCGTTCCATCAGTTGATCGTGCTCCGCCTTGAGTTCCGCCAGCAGATGACGGGCCAGCATCGGCAACGTATTGTCGGCGTCTTCCAACAGCGCCGGCAGTTGCCGTGCAATGACCTTGACCCCCTGCGGCAGGACGATGCCATACTCCGACAGAACCCCACGCAGATGGTTGCTCAGGGCGACACGTTGGCGCACCAACAAGCGGCGACCATGGTGCAGGTGCAACACCGCCTGCTGCTCGGGCTGCTTGGGCTGGACAAACCGCATGCTCGGCCGCTGCACCGCCTCGCAGATGGCGGCCGCGTCGTTGCGGTCGTTCTTGTTGGATTTCAGGTACGGTTTGACAAAGGCTGGCGCCATCATGCGAACGGTATGGCCCAACCGCGTCAATTCCCGCGCCCAGTAGTGCGCGCCTCCACACGCCTCCATGCCAATCAGGCACGGCTGCAACTTGGCGAAAAACTGACGCAATTGTGCGCGCTTCAGCGACTTGCACACGACCACCTCGCCATCAGCATCAACCCCGTGGACCTGAAATACATCCTTTGCCAAATCCAGACCTATCACGCTAATCTTGTTCATGGATGCCGCCCTCTCTGCTAGTTGAAAGTCACATCTCAACTATGGCACTTCGATGCCGGTTAAAGGAGGGCGGTGTCCATCCCATCTGATTAATCCGTCATTGCGAGGATGCCTTGACCCGAAGGGTAAGGTACCCATAACGAAGCCCGAAGGGATTCTATGGGCACAGCGACGAAGCAATCTCCAAGCTCTTGGTCTACCGTGGTGTGAGATTGCTTCGCTTCGCTCGCAATGACGATTCAACGAATAAATCGGTGCTTCCCTAAATGAGGAGATCTGTATGGACCCCAGTTTCTGGCTCGCCCGCTGGCAGGCGAACGAAATCGGCTTTCACCAAGCCGATATCAACCCGCACCTGCAAACATACTGGCCCGCCTTGCAGGCCACACCCGGCGGTTGCGTGTTTGTACCGTTGTGCGGCAAGAGCCGCGACATGCTCTGGCTGGCGAGTCAGGGACACCGCCTGCTCGGGGTTGAACTCAGCCCCATCGCAGTGGCAGCCTTCTTCGAAGAAAACAATCTGGCATTCACCGCTCAGGCCGATACGCGTTTCATGCGCCGCCAGTCCGGCGAAATCACGCTCGTGGAAGGTGACTTCTTCGACTTGACCCATTTGGATCTGGCTGACATCACCGCCGTCTACGACCGCGCCTCGTTGATTGCCCTGCCACCGCCGATGCGCAAACGCTATGCTGAGCACATGGCCGAGTTACTGCCGCCCGCGACGCCGGTATTGCTGGTCACCCTCGACTATCCGCCGCAGGAAATGGATGGCCCGCCGTTCGCCGTGAGTGCCGCCGAGGTGGAGAGCTTGTTCACGCCGACCTTTCACATCGAAGCCCTCGGCGGTCAGGACATTCTCGCCGAGAACCCCCGTTTTCAGGCCCGTGGCCTGAGTCGTTTGCAGGAGCAGGTCTATCGGCTCGTGCGCCGCTGAGCGCGACCGCATTCCGCTCCTGGCTCAGCTCTTGCAGGTAACGCTTTGAATCTCGGCTATATCTAATTATCGGCACCGTGACGGGCGCCGGAGACGATACGGTCGGTGGTGCGGGTAGAGTCACAGAGACTGCTCGCAACCTGTTGAAATCAAATTGCGTTCTGGAGTGCCAAGAATGAATCGCGACGGGCAGGCAGAGGTATATCGGGCGGGGTGGTGGCGCATGATCGGCGTCTTCGGCTGCGCCGGGATTTTGCTGCTCGGTGTCAGCTCGGGGACGCTTCAGGCAGCGGAACCGGCGACCGCGGAACACCCGGCAACCGAACATGCCACACCTGAGCATGCCGTGCCCGCGCAGCCTGCCAGCGAACATTCCTCACCCATACAACCGCCCGCGACCGAACAGGCCGCACCGACACAACCCGCGCCTGCGCAAGCTCAGGCCGCGCAACCCGCCGTACTCCCTGCATCGGCTGCCCGGTCGATAGCGCGCACTGCGGATGTCGATGCGGTGCTGGTGATCGACAGTTCGGGTAGCATGAAGGAAACCGACCCACGTCGCCTGCGCATTCCCGCCGCCAAGATGTTCATCTCGCTGCTCGATGCCAAGGATCGGGTCGGTCTCATCAGTTTCAGCGACAACGGTTATCCGGTGTTGCATCTGACGCCCGCCGACAAGCAGCATCAGGCGCAATTGTTCGCGGGTGTGGAGAAAGTATCCTCCAAGGGCGCGTATACCAATCTGCAAGCGGCCCTGGCCACCGGCCACGACATGCTCAAGCGCGAGGGCGATAGCCAGCATAGGCGCATGCTGGTACTGATGTCCGACGGCAAGATGGACACCGGTGATTTCGACAAGGACAAGGCGTTACTGGAAAAGATTCGCGGTGAGACTATCGATGCGCTCATCAAGGACGGCATCGAGGTCTACACCATCGCCTTCACCGAAGCGTCCGATATGCCGCTGATGCAGGAAGTCGCCGAACGCACTGCGGCATTGTCGCGGCTGGCGTCCAACGATCGCGAACTGCATGAAGTCTTCAGTCAGATATTCGAATCCGCCAAACAACCCGACATGCTGCCGATGGAAGGCGGCGCGTTCATGGTCGATGCATCGGTCGAGGAAGTCACGGTGGTCGCGTCCAAGGCGACGCCGGACGTGGACGTGAAACTGGAAATGCCCGACGGGCGGATGATCGCGGCGGCCAGTGCCGGCAAGGCGGTGCGCTGGTTCAAGTCCGAACAGTTCGACATGATCACCATCGAGAAGCCGCCGGCGGGCCAATGGCATTTGCGTTCCAGCGATAATCGCGGCGACAAGGCTTACGTGGTGACGCATCTGGGTATGGACGCGCATCTCGGCGAGGCGCCGATGTATGCCAATACGGAACAGACCGGCGAGGCCTGGCTGCACGACAACGGCGAAGTGGTCGTCAAAGCGGAGATCCTCGGCCAGACGCACTTCAACGTGGAGATCACCCAACCCGACGGCGCCAAGCTCGAAATGCCCTTGGCCGACGCGGGCATGAACGGCGACCGCGCCGCGGGTGACGGCGCGTTCGCGAATGTCTTCAACTTCACGCAACCGGGCCAGCAAAAAATACGGGTCGTCGCCAAGAATGCGAACTTCCAACGCGAGAAGGCGTTGATCGTGGACGTGGCCGCGCCGCCGGCGGATGCAAAGCCGCCCGCGGCCGAAGAGCCGGCACACGAAAGGCCGCCGGCGGCAGAGGCACCCAAGGAAGAACCGCCCAAGGAAGAAGCGCCCAAGGATGAAGCGCCCAAGGATGGAGCGCCACCCGCGGAGAAGGGCATGAACATCGGCCTGATTATCTCGCTGTTCGTGCTGGTCAATCTGGTCGTGGGTGGGGCCGTCGGTGGCTTTATCTTCTGGCGTCGGCGCAAGGCCGCCAAGGCGGCCGCGGCTGCCGATACCGAT
>JACRMO010000033.1 GCA_016214925.1 Gammaproteobacteria bacterium | reverse complement strand
GGCATGCCCTTGTCGCTGAGTTTTTCGACCCATTCGGCGAGATTGCGCGGCGTCTTGTCCGGCGCGGCCTGTGGGCTTTCCGCAGCGGGGGCAATCGTCTCGGAGGTATCCTGGGTCATCGTCACTGCCATGTGTGTCTCGGGGTGTATCGGGAGATGCATTGGCATGAAATGCGCTATTCAGGCCATGTCTATTGTGTCGGTTGGCGAGCGGGTGAACTTAAGGAAAGGTCTGATTAATCCGTCATTCCGGACGTAGCGCAGCGGAGATCCGGAATCCAGGCATCCGTATTCAGGTGGGACAGGATTACTCGCTTGGCAGCCCCCCGCAGGGGCGCTAGGCTTGGCGCGCAGCCCCAGGAGCCCCCGATGCACGTCACGCTCGTCCACATCCGCGTTATCCCTGAACACGTTCAGGACTTTATTGTCGCGACCCGCGCCAACCATCTGGCTTCGGTCCAGGAGCCCGGCAACCTGCGTTTCGATGTCCTGCAAGCGCCAGATGACCCGACCGCATTCGTACTCTACGAGGCCTATACCAGCGCGGCCGACGCGGCGGCGCACAAAGAAACCCCGCATTACCTGACTTGGCGCGACACCGTGGCAGCGTGGATGGCGCAACCGCGCCAGGGTGTGCCCTATCGCGGCCTACTGCCGGAGGCATCATGCCAACCGCCGGAGGCACCGTGATCGCCCCCTTTTCTCTGGCCCGGCTGCCGCGCATCGAGTTCGGCGCCGGAAGTCTCGCGCGGGTGCCCGCGCTGGCCGCCGCGTACGGCAGTCGCACACTGATCGTCTGCGGCGCCCGCGCCGTTCAGGCCACGCCGCACTGGGAACACCTGCTCGACGGTCTGCGTAAACAAGGACTGGACTGGGACATCCTGCATGTCGGCGGCGAACCCTCGCCACAGTTGGTGGACGACGCTGTCACCCAGTTCCGCGCGGGCGGCTTCGACGTGGTCATCGGTATCGGCGGTGGCAGTGTGCTGGACGCGGCCAAGGCCATCGCCGGGCTGCTGCGCGTCGGCGATTCGGTCATGGACTATCTGGAAGGCGCCGGCCCGGAAAAACCCTATCGCGGACCCGCCACACCGTTTATCGCCGTGCCCACCACGGCCGGCACGGGCAGCGAGGCGACCAAGAATGCGGTGCTGAGCCAACCGGGTAAGGACGGTTTCAAGAAATCCTTCCGCGATGAGAAGCTGGTTCCGGAGTACGCCATCGTCGATCCGGATTTGCTGGCGAGCTGTCCGTCCGAATTGATCGCCGCCAACGGCATGGATGCGCTGACACAGTTACTCGAATCCTATGTGCCTGCGCGCCGCCCGCGACGGTCTGCTGCCCTGGTATGAAGGCACGGGCGATCCGGCCAGTGCGCGCAGCCGCATGGCCTATGCGGTGCTCATCTCCGGTATCACCCTGGCGCAAGTCGGGCTCGGTTCGGTACACGGACTGGCGGCGCCAATGGGCGCGTTCTTCCCCATCCCTCACGGTGTTGTCTGCGGCACACTGGTGGCCAGTGCCACGCGTGTGAACATCGCGGCGCTGCAGTCACGCGAAGCGGGAAATCCCGCGTTGAGTAAATATGCGCGGCTGGCGGAAATTCTCTGCGAGCGGCGCATCCGCGAACCGGCGGCCGCCTACACCGCCTTGATCGAACGGCTGGAAGACTGGACCGAGCGCCTGCACCTGCCGCGCTTGGCACGTTATCAAATCACCGCCGCGGATATCCCGCACATCGTCGCCCATAGCCGCGGCAGCAGTATGAAGACCAACCCGATCGTCCTCACCGACGCCGAAGTCGCGCAGGTGTTGGCAGCGCGGCTCTAAAGAAATGCCTGATTAATTCCTCAGATGTCATCCCGGCGAATGCCGGGATCCAGCAACCACCTGAATACGAAAACAAGCCTGGATTCCGGATCTCCGCTACGCTACGTCCGGAATGACGAATTGAACGGAGCGACCCTACGCTATGAAACCCTTTGCCGAATCCTGCGCGGAAAACCAGCAACCGATCCTCGAGGTGTTGCACATCGAGTTCGCAGCCGTGCGGCGCGTGCTGGAGATCGGCAGCGGCACCGGGCAACACGCGGTGTTCTTCGCGGAACAACTGCCGCATCTGATCTGGCAGACCAGCGATGTCGCCGACTATCATTCCGGCATTCAAGCCTGGATCGATGATGCAAGACTCGGCAATGTGCGCCCGCCCCTGCCGCTCGATGTAACGCGTGATGTCTGGCCGGATGCAAGCTTCGACTGCATCGGCCGCGTGCTTGCACCCGGTGGACGCCTCTGTCTGTATGGCCCGTTCAATTACGGCGGCGCGTTCACCAGCGCGAGCAACGCCCGCTTCGACCAATGGCTGAAGGCGCGCGATCCGGACAGTGGCGTGCGCAATTTCGAGGATCTGGATCGGTTGGCTGGACTGGCCGGGATGTGCCTGGCGCGGGATTATGCGATGCCGGCGAACAATCGCATCCTGGTATGGACCAAGCCGCAGTGAATGTGACGATCTAGGGAAGGTTTGATGTGTCGTCATTCCCGCGAAAGCGGGAATCCATAGAATCAACCTCCTGGATGCCCACCTTCGCGGGCAAGACGGAATATGAGCAACTAAGGCGACGCTTTCCCCAAGGATCAGTCTTCAAGAACTCATGACCATCTTCTCGGCACCGGCCTGGCTGGCCCTCTCTCGCTCGATAATGGCTTGCACGGAGGGCCGTGCCAGGAACTCCGCCAGATTGATCGCTGAGAGATATTCGAAAATCTGCGTGCTCAGGCTGCTCCACAGCTCGTGGGTAAGACAGCGATCGCCATCCTGACAATTTTCTTTTCCTTCGCAGAGGGTTGCATCCACCTTCTCATCCACGGCCGTGATGATGTCGGCAATAGAGATAGCCGCGGCCGTTTTGGCCAACCGATAGCCACCGCCGGGACCGCGCACACCCTCGACCAGACCATCGCGCCTCAGCTTGGCGAACAGCTGTTCCAGGTAAGACAATGAAATTCCCTGACATTGAGAAATATCCGCCAGGGTGACGGGGCCTTTGCCGTCGTGGATGGCGAGGTCGAGCATGGCGGTCACGGCATAGCGACCCTTGGTAGACAATCTCATCGGGATTCCTATTCCTCCTGGTCGGGATCAAATCCAGTACCAGAGCAATTCAGTCGGGAATCACCTTATACAATGCTTGAGTATTTCTATCAAGATTTACGCGATCAAGAGAACAGGCCGGGAAACGGGAGAGGATAGCGAGGCTGGGATAACACGACAGGGCTTCACGCACCTTTGGGTTTGCTAGCCCTTGCTCAGTGCGACGAGCAGATCGGGCCAATGGCCAGCGGGGCCGTGGCTGTCAGTGTCTGCGGATCGGAAACGGTGTCCCTGACGCAGGCAATAGCCCAGCCATTTTTGCAGAAACCGGTTGATGCGCCACTTGGCGTCAAGCGTGTAATCGCGCCGCCAACAATCATACGTGGCACTGCGCACACCGCGCCTGCGACCGCAACTGACGACTTCGGCGAGCCGCGCATCGTGATAGATGCGTATCTGGATATCCGGCGCGGGGAATTCGCCCTGTTCGTCCTCGAACAAATAGGTCAGCGTCAGCGTGGTGGTATAGCGGTTGCGTTCCGACACCGTCAGATGCAGATCGAGCGCACCCACCGCCACAGAGATGCCACCCGCCGCGGACACCGCCGCGAAATCCGGGATCAGCTGGCGCAAGCGGATATAGTTGCACTCGTAAATCGCCATGAGCTCGCCCAGGTCGTGGACCTGGCGACGGCGACGCAGTTGTGTGGGCTCGCGTAACAGCATCCTGGCATCATACCATAGTGAAAATTCACGGCCGGACAGGTGGCCGTCCCGTTACAGACATAGCGGCGCACCTGGAAGATACTTCACCGGCCTCCCCTCAAACGGCTGTAGAAAGGTAACACCATGCAGGTTACAGAAGTTCGCACTACCCCGTTCACCGACCAGAAACCCGGCACCTCGGGCCTGCGCAAGAAGGTTCCGGTTTTCCAGCAAGCACATTATCTGGAGAACTTCGTCCAGTCGATCTTCGATAGCGTTCCGGGGCTCAAGGGCGCGACACTGGTAGTGGGCGGCGATGGCCGGTATTACAACCTCACCGCGATTCAGACCATTCTGAAAATGGCCGCTGCCA
>JACRMO010000032.1:1241-3087 GCA_016214925.1 Gammaproteobacteria bacterium | reverse complement strand
TCTTGGTGGTGACTACCGGAAAACCCTGCGCCAGATCGAAACGCATCTGATAACCGAATACACTCAAGGTGCCGGTACCGGTGCGGTCCTCTTTACGCACACCGTGGTCGCGCACATGGCGCATGAGGTCGAGATATTGTTTCACGCCTGCCTCACTCGTCGACTCAATAGCAACAACACGATACCGAACACGATCATCGGCGTCGACAATACCTGCCCCATCGTCACCCAGTCCAGCGCCAGATAGCCGAGTTGCGCATCTGGCACGCGCACGAATTCCACACTGAAACGGAACACGCCGTAGCCGAGCAGGAACAGCCCGGACACCGCCATGGTCGAGCGCGGCTTGCGCGAGAACAACCACAGGATCGCGAACAACACCACGCCTTCGAGCAAGGCCTCGTAGAGCATGGACGGATGGCGTGGCGCGCTATAGCCCTGAGTAACGCCGTTGCAGAATTCAGGAAAGCGCGCGCAGGACAGCTGCATCGCCCACGGCACGTCGGACACGCGCCCCCACAGTTCGGCGTTGATGAAATTGCCGATGCGCCCCGCGCCCAGACCGATCGGCACCAGCGGCGCGATGAAATCCGTGACTTGAAAGAACGTACGCTGAGTATTTCGCCCATACAACCACATCGCCGTCAGTACGCCGAGCAGGCCACCGTGAAACGACATGCCACCCTGCCAGATCTTCAGCAGCATCAGTGGATCGTCGATGAACATCCCAAAGTTATAGAACAGCACATAACCGATGCGTCCACCGAGGATCACGCCGAGCGCCGCATAGAAAATCAGATCGCCGATCCCTTCCGCGCGCCAGCCGCTGTCAGGGCGCTTGGCGCGCAACGTACCCAGCCACCAGGCGCTGACGAAACCGATGAGGTACATCAAGCCGTACCAGTGCACCGCGAAATTGCCGATGCGCAGCGCGGCGGGATCGATGTCGGGATAGGTCAGCATTGTTGCCAGTCAGCCTGCTATTGAGAAAACAAACAACTTCTACCGCAAAGGACGCGAAGGCGCGCGAAGTAAAGTCATGACGAATATTAAAGTTCCCTCCCCCTCGCGGGAGAGGGAACTCAATGGTTTTACATTGCTAGACGATTTTCCTTCGCGCGCCTTCGCGTCCTTTGCGGTAAAAATCATTCTTCCGCCGCCCTCACGCCGGCAGCACCCTACAATACAGCGCCTTCAGGTATTCGGTCTCCGGAATCGCCGCATGCACCGGATGATCGGCACCCTGACGGCCGCGATCCAGAATCTGCACGCCGCGGTCGAGGTGGCGCGCGGCGGACAGCACGGCCTGTTGCAGGGTCGCCGGCTCCAAGTGATAGGAGCACGACGCACTCACCAGGATGCCGTCTTTCGCCAGCACCTGCATGGCTTGCGTGTTGATACGCTGATAGGCCTCGATACCGGCCTTGACGTCTTTCTTGCGTTTGATGAAGGCCGGCGGATCGAGCACCACCACATCGAAATGCTCGCGCGCCTCGCGCAGTTCGCGCAACACATCGAAGGCGTCGCCCCGGCGCGTCTGCACGCGTGCCTGCACGCCATTGAGTTCCGCATTCACCGCGACCTGCGTCAACGCCTCCTGCGAGCTGTCCACGCACACGACCTCGCGCGCGCCGGCGACCGCCGCCTGCACGCCCCAGCCGCCGACGTAGCTGAACAGATCCAGCACGCGCATACCCTTCACATAGCGCGCCAGTCGCGCGCGGTTCTCGCGTTGATCGTAGAACCAGCCGGTCTTCTGCCCGGCCTGCACGGAGACGCGGAAGCGCACGCCATTCTCTTCGAGGTCGATCTGATCGGGCACCGCGCCGATGACTTCGACGTAGGT
>JACRMO010000032.1:0-1233 GCA_016214925.1 Gammaproteobacteria bacterium | reverse complement strand
CGTTGCGCAACAGAATGCCGGCGGGTTTGAACACCTTTTGCAAGGCTTCGATCACGGCATCGCGCGCCTGTTCCATGCCGGCGGTGGTGAACTGCACCACCAGCACATCGCCATAACGGTCGACGATCAGACCCGGCAGGGAATCGCCTTCGCCGTGTACCAGCCGGTAATAGGGTTGCGGATACAGCCGCTCGCGCAGCGCCAGCGCCACATTGAGTCGATGCACCAGCAGCGAACGGCCGAGCACATGCGCGGGATCGCGGCTGACCAGGCGCGCGCAGATCAGCGAATGCGGATTCACATAACCGGTGCCCAGCG
The DNA here is from genome assembly GCA_016214925.1 of Gammaproteobacteria bacterium. Classification (GTDB taxonomy): domain Bacteria; phylum Pseudomonadota; class Gammaproteobacteria; order Thiohalobacterales; family Thiohalobacteraceae; genus JAHJQQ01. Next base: position 915 of record JACRMO010000032.1, on the reverse strand, counting down.
CTTTGCCGTTGGCGGCCTCGATCAACACCGGTTGGCCCGGCGTGAACGCGGTCAGCGGCGTGCGCGCGATGTCGACCTCATTGCTGTAGACCCACAGATGTCCGGCACGCAGGCGGCGTTCTTCGTTCTTCTTCAAACGCAGCGGGGCGAGTGCGGCGGGGGCGTCTGCGGTTGGGTCTGCGGCTGGGTTCACGGGCGTGCTCCGGTCAATGGCCGCGCATTGTAGCATCACTGCACGGCGAGCAATTTTTTCGCCGACCACAACGCCAGATCGGCGGGATCGCCGCGGAAATCCTGCGTGTACTCGGCGTCCGCGTGCGGCAGCGGTTGTGGCCATTGATCGTAATACAGCACCAGATAGCCGTCGGGGTGCTTGCGCGCCCACCCCAGCACCCGCTTGGGAATCGGCGCGATTTCCTTGAGCGGCCGTTTCAGGCGCCCGAAAAAATGGAACTGGCTGTGATATTTGCCCAGGTGCGCGACGGGATGGCCCGCAGCCTGGATCGCGGCGATGCGGACACTCATCTCATGCAGATCGTAGGCCGGCGCCGCCACACGCAACACCGAGAGATGTATGCCGACAATCGCCAGCACACCCGCCAGCGCCAGTGCCTGTACCGCCGCGACCAGCGTCGCCGGCCGCCACAACCACCACAGCAGCGCGGCGAGCAGGAAGGGAATCCCCCACAGCGGTTCGAGACCGCTGGCCCAATGCACACGCGTACCCAAATCGCGGACCGCCGCCAGCGCGAACACGCCGGCGGGCAGCGCCAACAACAGCGCGGCAAGCCATTGTCTGCGCATGCGCCATTCGGTCTGCCACTTTCCCTGCCACTTCCCCTCCAGGCCCGCCAATGCATACGCGTCCAACAGTGCCAGCGCGGGAAATATCGGTAGCAGATATTTCTGTTGCTT
>JACRMO010000003.1 GCA_016214925.1 Gammaproteobacteria bacterium | reverse complement strand
AGCGCAGGGAAGTTTCAAAGGGGTCAGAGCCGCATTCGCGGGTCTGACCCCTTTGAAACCAAGCCGTCGGGGTGCCCTTCTCTTTGGTTACTTTCTCTTGGGCATGCAAGAGAAAGTAACCCGCGCAGCAAGCGCGGAAAAAAGGCAAAGGAGAACGGCGGCACTCCGCATCAGGAGATTGCTTCGCTGCGCTCGCAATGACGACAAAACCTATTGCCTACGTCCGTTGTTCGTGACGTGTCGCAAGCCACCGCGCCAACGAAGCCTGACTCTCCCCCGACGGCCTCCCAGCAATCAACCCTTCGACACTGATGTCTTCGTCGAGGCCATCCCAGTGAATGCCGTGCCCATGCGCGATCAGACGCCAGCGATTGCGTTCTTCCTGCGTGGCGTGAACGAGTCGCGGGTACCATTCGAGCGGCACAGATATCGTGCGGCCATCGCTGAGTTCGACACTCAAGGTGTCGTCGGTGACCGTGACGCCGACGGCATCGGGAATATGCAGGTCAATTGCCGAAGTAGTCATGCCATGCCTCCACCAGGTCGGTGTGATGCGCTGCGATGATGTCGTCGCGTTCGACATGCACATGCCGGGGTTCATCGCGGTCGCCGGCGTAGATAAAGAATCGGTAGGGGCCGACTCGCAGAATCGTAGGCATCGGTACAGAATCCTTTCCGTAGACGCCCGCCCGCATGCTCGCATGAGGTTGGGCTGGAATCAATATGGGTAAAAATCGGGCTCAATGAGCACCAAAGAAACCGAGGCCTGTTCCGTCCGCTACGAGACTCGGTGCGACCGCCACTTCACGCAGTCACCCCAAACAACGCCCCGACACCAGCCGTCAGAGCCATCGCCAAGGCGCCCCAAAATGTCACCCGCGCGGCGGACGTCAGCACCGATGCCCCGCCGGCCCGCGCCGCTAGCGAGCCCAACAGCGCGAGAAACACCAGCGAGCTGCCCGCAACGGCCCACATGCGTGTCGCTGCCGGCGCCAACAGGACAATCAATAGCGGCAGGGCCGCGCCCACCGCAAACGAGCCGGCCGACGCCAAGGCGGCTTGCACGGGTCGCGCGTTCAATGTCTCGGAGATACCTAACTCGTCACGCGCATGTGCGCCGAGTGCATCGCGCGCCATCAACTGTGTGGCGACTTCGGCGGCCAGCTTGGCATCGAGTCCACGCGTAATCGACATAGCGCCCGCCATAAGTCCGGCAATGCCCGCGATCAAAATACTCTCCGCGCTCGCGCCGGCTGCCGCCACACCCAAGATCAAGCTGGCCGTGGAAACAATGCCATCGTTTGCGCCCAGCACAGCTGCACGCAGCCAGCCGATACGGTGTGTCTTGTGTCTTTCAATGTGTCTCATGGTATTCCAACCTGCAGTCTAAGGTTCAATATGCGAGGCTTGGGCACGCTGGTGACCCGCATACGGAACTTACCGATCCTGCTCCCAGTGGAACTTGTGCATAACACGATGCACGACCGGCGCGAAGGTGAGGGCTACCGCGACCAGGAATACCAAGCCTGCATAGAGCGCGAACACTCCGGCGAACAATTTACCCCCATCCGTGCGTGGCGGGTCTACCGGCCCCATTCCGCCCAAGAGCATGGCAGTATTCAAGAAGGCATCGCGCCAGGGGAGCTGTTCGAAATACTGGTAGCCCGCCATGCCGAGCAGGATCGAGAGCAGCAACAGGGCAAGCGAGGCCGCGACGTGGAGCAGCACGCGCCTGACGAAGTGTTTGCGCGGGATCGGTGGATGTGTTTTGGATTCGTACATGGGAGTTACCGATCTGAGATTGAAGCGCCTCGCGTTTGAAGTGTGCCGCGCCGCCACCTCAGCAACCGCAGTGGCGTGCTGCGATGTTCAGGTATTTCACACTACCACGCAAAGACCCCGACGAGCACGACCGCCGCGAACGACAGAGCGACGGCAACGACACTCACCCGATACACCCGTCGTAGCCGCGCCTCGGCCACCGCCGCCGCCTGCTCCAACGCCGCCACGGTGTCCTGAAGCTGCGCCGCCAGCTCTTTGATATGCGCCGCGTTCTGTGTCGCCGCCGCTTGCAGCTCGCCGATCTGCTGTTGCAGCAACAGCGTTTGATTGGCCGCCTCTTCCAGGCGCTTCTTCGTGAATGCCGGTGCCGCGGCAGAGATAATCGTCCCGACGTGCGGGAGAACGGCCTTGAGTGCGGGGATAAACCAAGCTGCCATGAAGATACCCTAACGAAGCGCAAGCCAGTCGAAGCATAGCAACAAATCGGCCGTAGCTCACTGGAGAGTGCCGGGTGTGGCGAAGACAGCGAATCGCGCCGATGACATCGACACGGCGCAAGGGATCAGGGAGCATCCACACGCCGGTTTACTGAAACGCGGGCGCATGTATCTGGCGATGAATGTGAGCACGGGCGCTTGCTAGGTCGAGATAGTCGCCCATCCCCGTCGGTGCGGCCGAGCGCGCAAAAGGGCGAGCAGCAGTTCTTATTCAAACCAGCTTGTGCTTCGCAATAAGTTCACGAACCTGCGGCACAAGCTCGGTAGGAATCTCCATAACCGTTTGTCCCTCGGCATCAAAAGCCGCTTCATCTTCCGCGACCGCTTCTGCCTCGGTCTGCGATTCATAATGGGCGATAACATCCTTGACGCGCGTCTCGTCCCAGCCTGGGGGGAATTTGCCTAGTTTCATTTCCGCTTTCTCCGATGACGACGCGCGACCCTTCGCGCCCGGGGCGGTCCTCGCCGGATCGCGCCAATACTTCTTCAATTTCCTGTTCGGAAACGTCGTGTTGGTAGATGTGAGGCAAGTCGGTTTCTGGATCAATGTAATACCGGATTCTCAAGAGTCCATTCCTTTCTGGATGCGTCCGTTGCCAAACTCAATCGCGAGATCAGGATAGTTGAAAATAGGGCGTTGATCCAATCCTGGGTTCCTACCCTCGCGATCACGCTACTCCCGATAATACGGAATCAAGGTCACGTCGACCGCATCGGCTTCTTGTGTCGGCTTCACAGGTGCATCCATGGTCCCGCGCAGCCGCGCCTCGACGCGCGCGGCGGTGATGCGGTCTTCGTCGATGACCTGTGGATAGAGTTGATGACATTGCGCGACTACATTGGCGCGGCGCACGGCGATTTGTTCGAGTTGCGCGCGTTGGGTGTCGCTGAGGTTTTGCAGTTGCAATAACCACGGTGCTTGCCAGTCGAGGAATTCTTCCAACAGGGCGCGTTCTTGCGGCGCGGCCCAGGCGGTGGCCAGCAACAGTTGCGGGAATGCGTTCGATTCCAGACGACGTCCGTTCAGTTTGGCATCGATGCGCGTGCCGTCGAGGCCTGTGCCGGCGCTTTTGGCATCGCGTTGGAACCATTGCGCCATGGGTGTTGCACCGGCCGCCCGATTGACCAGGTCTTCAACGTGTTGTCCGGCACAGGCGTTGGCCGCATTCGCCAACAAGGGACTGCTGGAGGTGAATGCCGCCTTGGCGGCTTCGCCGGGTCGCCAGTGCAGGCCGGTTGGATTGTCGCGTTCATGGTCGTGCACCGCCACGCTCAACAGCGCGAGCGGTTGTGCGTGGATGTCGAGCAGCCAGAGTTCGTAGTGATCGCGCAGCGGGAAGGGCAGTTGCTCGGCGGCGAATTTCACGGCTTCGAGCAGGTGCGCGCCGATGGCATCGAGGCGCCGGTGGTCGACTACGTTGCGGATGGGCGCGTGCTTGAAACCGCCCAGACGCGACCAGTCGCCGTATTTGATGTCCGGCAAGGTGACGTCGCGTTGCGTGCCGTCGTTGAGTTGCGCGAGTTCATGCTGGCCGTGGATATACAGCGCCCAATGGATGCCGTCGTTGCTGACGGCGTCGGCGTCCTCGGTTTCCACGACGCTCAAGATGCCGCGGAACGGATTGACCAAGCGTTGGCTGTAGTGGTGGGTCATACGTCCCGACCGATCATTACCGGTCGGGCGGGTTTTTTCAAGCGCCGTTCAGATTTCCACTTGCGATCCGAGTTCGATCACGCGGTTGGTCGGAATCTTGAAGAAGCTCATCGCGCCTTCCGCGTTGCGCGCCATCTGGATGAACAGGTGTTCGCGCCAGAGCGCCATGCCCGGTAGCGCGGTCGCGACCAGGGTTTCGCGGCTGAGGAAGAACGAGGTGCTGGCCATTTCGAATTCCAGCCCCTGTACCGCGCACAGGCTCAGGGCATACGGAATATCCGGGGTATCCATGAAACCGTACTGCACGGTCAGGCGGTGGAAGCCGTTGCCGAGGTCGTGAATATGCACGCGTTGGGCGTCGTCGACGTAGGGTTCGTCGCGAGTATGCACGGTCAGGAAGGCCACGCGTTCGTGCAGCACTTTGTTGTGGATGAGATTGTGCAGCATGGCGTGCGGGATGCCGTCGGGATCGGCGGTCAGGAACACTGCGGTGCCCGGCACCCGTAGCGGCGGATGCGCCATCAGGCCTTGCAGGAACGGCTCCAGCGCCAGGCCTTCGCTCTTGAGTTTGAACATGAGCAGTTGCCGACCGCGCTTCCAGGTGGCGAGCAGCGTGAACACCAACAGGCCGATGAGCAGCGGGAACCAACCGCCCTGGAACAGCTTGGTGGAGTTGGCGGCGAAGAAGGCGAGGTCGACGCTGAGGAAGATCACCAGACCGGCGATGGCGAGCGCGCGGTTCCAACGCCACAGACCGAGCACCACCACGAAACCGAGGATGGTGTCGATGGCCATGGTGCCGGTAACGGCGATGCCATAGGCCGCGGCCAGATCGCTGGAGGAGCGGAAGCCCAGCACCAGAGCAACGATACCGAGCAGCAGCATCCAGTTGATGAGCGGGATGTAGATCTGCCCAATCTCCTGTTCCGAGGTGAAGTTGATCTGCATGCGCGGCAGATAGCCGAGCTGGATGGCTTGGCGCGTGACCGAGAACGCGCCGGTGATGACCGCCTGCGAAGCGATCAAGGTGGCGAGCGTGGCGATGCCGATCATCGCCGGCAGCGCCCAGGCGGGCGCCTGGAGATAGAAGGGATTGCTGACCGTGGTGGGGTCGGCGAGCAGCAACGCGCCCTGGCCGAAGTAATTCAGCAGCAAAGCCGGCAATACCAAGATGAACCAGGCTTGGCGGATCGGCGTACTGCCGAAGTGGCCCATGTCGGCGTAGAGCGCCTCGGCGCCGGTGACCGCGAGCACCACCGCGCCCAGCACCAGGAAACCGTAACCGGCGTGTTCGCGCATGAATTCGACGATGTGCCATGGGTTCACGGCGGCCAGCACCCCGGGATTGCGGGCGATGTTGTAGATGCCGAGCACCAGCAATAGCAGAAACCACAGGGTCATGATCGGGCCAAACCAGGCGCCGACGCGGTGTGTGCCGCGGCTCTGAATGGAGAACAGAGCGATCAAAATGATCAACGCCAACGGAATTACCAGCGAGCCGAGCGCGGGTTCGATGACGCGCAAGCCTTCGACCGCCGAGAGCACCGAGATCGCGGGCGTGATCATGCCGTCGCCGTAGAACAGCGAAGCGCCGAACAGCCCCAGCATGGCCAGCGCCCAGCCGTGGCGGGTCGTACCCGGGACCACGCGCTGAATCAGGGCCATCAGCGCCATGATGCCGCCCTCGCCGTTGTTGTCCGCGCGCATGATGAAGGTGACGTATTTGAGGGTGACGACGACGATCAGCGACCAGAAGATCAGCGACAGCGCGCCCAGCACGTTACCTTCAGTGACGGCCATCGGATGGTGGCCACCGAACACCTCTTTGATGGTGTACAGCGGGCTGGTACCGATATCGCCGAAGACAACGCCGATGGCGGCCAGCGCAAGGTTGGCGTTGCCGCCGTTGCCATTGGGCGCGGCATGCGTATCGGCGGTCTGGGTCATTGGAGCCTCAATCGGCGATCTTGCGGAACACCAGCGCCGCGTTCGCGCCGCCGAAGCCGAAGCTGTTGGACATCACCGTATTCAGCTTGGTGTTGTCGATGCGCGTGCGTGCGATGGGCATGCCCACGGCCTGCGGGTCGAGGTCGTCGATGTTGGCGCTGNNNNGACGAAGCCGTATTCCTGCATGAGCAGCGAATAGATGGCCTCGCATACGCCGGCCGCCCCCAGCGCATGGCCGGTGACGGATTTGGTGGAGGTGATGACGGGAATCTTGTCGCCGAACACGTTGCGCACGGCCTCCAATTCCTTGGTGTCGCCGACCGGCGTGCTGGTGCCGTGGGCGTTGATGTAGTCGATCGGCGTGTCGACGGTGGCGAGCGCCTGCTGCATGCAGCGCACCGCGCCTTCGCCCGACGGCGCGACCATGTCGTAGCCATCGGAGGTGGCGCCGTAGCCGACCAGTTCCGCGTAGATTTTCGCGCCGCGCGCACGGGCGTGTTCGAGTTCTTCCAGCACCACCAGACCGCCGCCGCCGGAGATGACGAAGCCATCGCGGTTGGCGTCGTAGGGACGCGAGGCCTTCTCGGGTGTCTCGTTATATTTAGAGGACAGCGCGCCCATGGCATCGAACAAACAGCTCATGGTCCAGTGCACTTCTTCGCCGCCGCCGGCGAAGACGATGCGCGCTGGTCGAACAGGCCGAGCTGATCGAATAGCCGACGCCCTTGATCTTGAAGGCGGTGCCGAGAATCGCCGAGGTGGTCGAGGACATGGTCTTGGTCACGCCATACGGGCCGATCTTCTTCACGCCCTTTTCGCGCGCGGTATCGGCGGCCTGCACGATGCTGGCGGTGGAGGCGCCGCCGGAACCGACGATCAGACCGGTGCGCGGGTTGGAGATCATGGCTTCGGTGAGACCGGAATCGGCGACCGCTTCCTGCATGGCGACGTAATTATAGGCCGCGGTATCGCCCATGAAGCGCCTCAGCTTGCGGTCGATCAGCGCCTCCAGATCCAGGCCGACGATTGGCCCGCACACCTGGCTGCGGAAACCCATCGCTTTGTATTCCTCGTTGAAGCGGATACCCGAACGTCCTGAACGCAGGCTCTCAAGCACCTCCTGCCGATTGTTGCCGATGCAGGAGACGATGCCGATGCCGGTGACGACAACCCTACGCATTGCTTTTGACCTCAGAAATTATCGGTGGAGGTGAACAGGCCGACGCGCAGATCCTTGGCGTGATAAATCTCGCGGCCGTCTACGGACATGATGCCATCGGCGATGCCCATGAAGAGTTTACGTTTGATGACACGCGTCATGTCGATTCGATAGGCCACCGTTTTGTTTTTCGGGGTGACCTGTCCGGAGAATTTGATTTCGCCGCCGCCGAGTGCGCGGCCACGGCCGGGGCCGCCGCCCCACCCGAGAAAGAAACCGATCAATTGCCACATGGCGTCCAGACCCAGGCAACCGGGCATGACCGGATCGCCTTCGAAGTGACAGCCGAAGAACCACAGATCCGGTGTGATATCCAATTCGGCGCGGATCTCGCCCTTGCCGTGCGCGCCGCCGGTCTCGCTGATGTGGGTGATGCGGTCGAACATGAGCATCGGCGGCAGCGGCAGTTGCGCATTGCCCGGCCCGAACATCTCGCCGCGACCGCAGGTGAGGAGTTCTTCGAAAGAGAACTGGCTGGGGCGAATTAGGCTGGGGCTGGTATTGGGCATCGAGTGGACTCGTCGTCTATACGTCGATATGAAGGCACGCCCAACCGTGGAGGGCGTTTCGAGGGCGCTATTCTAGCCCAGGCGGGCGTTAAAACTACAGGCATATGCCTGCCTGTTCTCCGGTTGATTTGCCGGCGGCCGTCACCCATGATTCCGGGCCCTGCCGTCTTGACTTCGCGCAAGCCGTGCGTCTCTTCCACATCAGCCTGGGGATGTCCCATGACCGATCTTTCCTACGCGGTACGCGTCAGCCAGACACTGGATGGCCTTCTGGAGCAGCTTGAGGCCGAATCGGCCTGTGACGACCTGGACCTGGATATCGTCGATGGGGTGCTGACCGTGGTCTTCGAGGACGGCGCTCAGATCATCATCAATCGCCAGGAACCGGTGCAACAGATCTGGGTCGCCTCGCCACTGGGGCCGGCGCATTTCAGCTTCGATGCCGGCCGCGGTGTGTGGGTCGACGACAAGACCGGCGCGACGCTGATGGATACCTTGAGCCAGGCCTTCACGCGCAAGTTGGGTGCAACGGTGACATTGAAAGATTGAGAATCTGTCGATGTGAAAAATGGGGTCAGAGACGAATTAGGTGCTGCCTGCGGCAAGCCTTATGCGATGGCGGTGGAATTCGTCTCTGACCCCATTGTTCAATCCCGGAAATTCTGATATTGCATGGGCAGCCCGATTTCGCTCTTGCGCAGCAGGGCGATGGCCTCCTGCAGATCGTCGCGCTTCTTGCCGGTGATGCGCAACTGATCGCCTTGAATGCTGGCCTGTACCTTGAGTTTGCTGTCCTTGATGAACTTGACGATCTTGCGGCCGGAGTCCTGGTCGATGCCCTGACGCACCTCGATCTTCTGTCGCGCCCGCGTGCCGGATTCCTCGACCTTGTCGGGCTTGAGCGCGGCGAGGTCGATGCCGCGCTTGGCGAGTTTCTTTTCCAGGATGTCGCGCATCTGATCGATCTGGAATTCGCTCTGCGCCTCCAGCTTCAAGCTGTTCTCGACATATTCGATCTTGGCATCGCTGCCTTTGAAATCGAAGCGCGCGCCGATCTCGCGGTTGGCCTGATCGACGGCGTTGTTGACTTCGTGCCGGTCGACTTCGGAGACGATATGGAAGGAGGGCATGGGCATACGCCGTGGTGGAACTGCGGGGCATGCTAGCAGAAAAATGGAAGATGGGGTCAGAGCCGAATTCCACCGCCATGGTCGAAGGCTTGCCACAGGCAGTACTGTGTCGGCTCTGTCCCCAGTTTTAATCGAGCTGGCTGCGGATCCGTTCGAGTGCACTCTCCAGGCCGCGTTGCTCGGTCTGGTTCCAGTGGTTGAGCAGGGGCAGGATCGTGCGCACGAGATTGCGCAGATACGGCTGTAGACTGGCGCTATCGCCGCGCGCGAGCTGCGCGAGCGCTGCTTCGATGCTCGGCGGCACTGCGGTGGTCATCTGGGGGGCGGTGGGCGCCGCGGGTGCGGATGTTACCGCGCCGGATTCGTCGCTGACGATGCACTGACCTTGCGCCAAGGCCTGTTCCAGGCGCTTGACCAGCAGGCCGAGCAGTTGTTCGAAACGCGGTTCGCGGTCGAGGTCGGGCGAGACGATACTGGCGCTGAGCGTGATGGGCAGCAGTGCGCCATCCTTACCGGTGACGGACGTACTGGCAAGGCGCGCGCAGATGCGCCCGGCCAGGCCACGCGCGCCGTCGACATCGGCGCAGCAGGTCACCAAACCGAAGCGCGCCATGCTGATGCGGGAGGCGGCGTCTTCACGGCGGATCTGGGATTGAATGGCCGCGGTGACCGCCTTGAGGATCGCGCCGCCGACCGGTTTGCCATGCTGCACGAACAGCTTGTCGAAGTTGTCGATCTGGAACAGCACCAGTGCCACCTGTCCGCGGTGACGGATGGCGTGCGCCAGTGCCTGCTGGCCGCGTTCCAGGAAGGCGCGTTGATTGCCCAGTCCGGTGAACGGATCGGTGGCCGGATTTTCGTTGAGTACCGTGGTGGTCTCTTTGAGTTCCTGGGTGGTCTTTACCAGGCGGATATGCGAGCGGGTGTGCGCCAGCAGTTGCACGGAGTCGAACGGCTTACTGATGAAGTCGGAGGCGCCGGCGGCGAACGCGCGGGTCTTGGCCACGTCATCGTCCTCGGCGCCGGTGACGATGATCATCGGCATGCTGCGCAGGCGCTCCGGTTCGGCGTTGCGCAGGCGTTGCAGCAGGCCCATGCCGTCGAGGTAGGGCATGGACAGGTCGGAGAGCACCAGCGCGATGTCCTCGTGCTTGTTCAGCATCTCCCAGGCCTCTTCGCCGTCGCCGGCCTCCAGCGGCTCGAATTCGTCCTTGAGGATCTTGCGCGCGGCGATACGGATGACGCGCGAGTCATCCACAATCAGGACTAGGGGCTTGGTTGCGGCAGCGTCTTCTGTCGACACGCGGTGTTCTCCAGGTATGCGCGGCTCGATTGTTGTGTTCAGGCGTCGCGCGCGCAGGGACGGTTGATGGCGACTTCGCTGATGCTGTCCATTTCCAGCAGGGCGGAGCGGATGCGCTGCTCGATCTCGCCGGCAAACGGGCAATGCGGCGTGGTGAGCTGCAATTCGACCTGTACCCGGCCGTCGTCGATGTCGATGTCGCGGATCATGCCGAGCTCGACCAGGCTGTGATTCAGCTCCGGGTCCATGACCTGGTCGAGAATGGCATAGATCTGATTGGTGGTTGGCTGTAAGGCCATGACAACTCTCCCTGAGTGCAATAAGAATGAATGGAGCCAGTATCCCCGATTTTTAGAATGCAGGAATTGCGCCAGGTCAAGCGCTGGATCGGACGGGGCGCACGGATCGGACGTAATGATGCCGTTTCTCACCGGTGTTTGCCGGCTATGCTTGCCAACTATAGTGCAGGTTGCGTTTGCGCTGCCGGGGCCGGAACGTGCAATATTTTTGACGCGATGAGCGGGGGCGCGTCATGCGTCGGGCGCATCCGTTTGGGTTGTTGAGCGGTGTCGCTGGAGTGTGCCTACGGTGTCCACGCATCGATAGATGATTCTCAGTACCCTTTTCTTATTGACTAACAACTCGGCGACCGCCTATGCCTGTAGTAAATAGTGGGTTTCTACTCTTGTATCTGATCCCATATATTCAGGTATTTCCCGGCATAACCCCGCGATGCTCAATATCCATCGGCTCCGGGTTAAACCGTGAGTAGTCGAGGAACTCCCAGTTGAGCTGTAGCGCGAGCTTGCTCTCCTGCCAGGCTTCGATCTCGAGATCCCAGAACCGCCCGGTGCCACCCGTCCTCCGATAAGAATCCGCGACATCCCAGCGAATCGCGGGACGGCCGCTGAGCTGCAATAGACGGCCGTGCTCGAAATCTACGAAAGCCAGACCCGCGTGCGGAAAGCATTCGAAATTGCCGAGCGTGTTGAACATGCTGTTGCCCGCATAATCCGGGATGCGGAGGCATCGCGGACTCATGACCTCCACAAAACCGGGCTTTCCGCCGCGATGCGAGGCGTCCGCACCGTATTCGGGATGTGCGCTGGCGACGAACAGTGTGTCAGCCTGCCCGATCCAAGTCTGCTGATCGGGCGTCAGCAGCGAGCCGCGTCGAGTCGCTTCGTAAGCAGCGTTTGTACCTGGCGCAGTCATCTTCC
>JACRMO010000002.1 GCA_016214925.1 Gammaproteobacteria bacterium | reverse complement strand
CCTGTTTCCCAGCACCGGCGAGGATTCGAGCACGTTATTAAAAAACGCCGACGCGGCCATGTACCGCGCCAAGGAAAGCGGCGGCAACACCTATCAGTTCTACTCGGCGGACATGGGCGCGCATGCCGAGCGTCGGCTAACGCTGGAAAACGATCTGCGACTGGCGCTGGAACGCGGTGAGTTCGTGCTGCACTACCAGCCCCAGATCGCGTCCGGCAGCGGCAAGATCATTGGCTGCGAGGCCCTGCTGCGCTGGCAGCATCCGCAGCAGGGCCTGATACCGCCGCTCGAATTCATCAGCATCTTGGAGGAGACCGGACTCATTGTTCCGGTAGGCCGTTGGGTACTCGAAATCGCCTGCGCCCAGCTGGCCATCTGGCGGCAGCGTGGCCAGCGCAACTTCACCATGGCCGTCAATGTCGCCAGCCGGCAGTTCCACGAACCCGGACTGGCCGAGCTGGTCACCGAGCTATTGCAGCGGCACAGCCTGGAACCGCAGCATCTGGAACTCGAAATCACCGAAGGCACCTTGATGCAGCATGTTCCCAGCACCGCCGACACCCTGGCCGCCTTGGCGCAGCTCGGCGTGCGTATCGCGCTCGACGATTTCGGCACCGGCTATTCGTCACTGAGTTATCTGCGCCGTTTCCCGATCGACACCCTGAAGATCGACCGCGCCTTCATTCGCGATATTCCCGGCGATGCCGACGACACGGCGATCACACGCGCGATCATCGCGCTGGCGCAAAGCCTGCACCTGCGCATCGTCGCCGAAGGTGTGGAAACCGAGGAACAGCGCCGTTTCCTCAACGGCTTCGGCTGCGAATCCATGCAGGGCTACCTATTCGGCAAACCGGTGCCGGCCGAGGAATTCGATCGTTTGCTCTAGTCTCGACCGTTTCAGCGATGTGCCAGCGCATGCTCGGCAATCGCATCCAGAAACGCACTGCCGTATTTTTCCAGCTTGTGCCGTCCCACCCCCACCACGGCTAGCAGACTGTCTTCGTCAAGCGGTGTGTCGCGCGCCATCTGCAGCAGGGTCGCATCGCCGAAAATAATGTAGGGTGGTACGCCTTGCGCATCGGCAAGACGTTTGCGTAGGGCGCGCAAGTGATCGAACAATGCCTCGCCGTAGGCGCCCGCGGCGGCATCGACCTTGGGCCGTTTCTTGCGCGGCTGCTCGCGCACGCGCGGCCGGGCGAGCTGTAACGTCTGTTCACCACGCAACACGGGGCGTGCGGCCGGGGTGAGCTTCAGCACCGAATACTCGGCAATATCCTGAAGCAGATAGCCATGATGGATGAGCTGGCGGATGATGGACATCCAGTCCTGTTCGCTCTTATCGCTGCCGATGCCATAGGTCGAGAGCTGTTGATGATTGAGTGCGCGGATACGTTCGTTGTCGGCGCCTCTCAGCACAGCCACGACATGCCCAACACCGAAGCGCTGACCGACGCGATACACGCAGGACAAGGCCTTGCGTGCGTCATCGGTGGCATCGAAACGTTCGGGCGGATCGAGGCACACATCGCAGTTGCCGCAATCGTCTTCCAGGCGCTCGCCGAAATAATTGAGCAGCACCCGGCGACGACAGGTCAGACTCTCGGCCAGACCGACCATGGCGTTGAGCTTGTGCAGTTCGATGCGCCGCTGCTCGGCGTTGTCGTTGTTCTCGACCAGTTGCCGCGCCACGCTGATGTCCTGCGCGCCATACAGCAACAAGGCCTCGGCGGGCAGACCGTCGCGCCCGGCTCGCCCGGTCTCCTGATAAAAGCCCTCGATGTGCTTGGGTAGATCGTAATGCACCACGAAGCGCACATTGGGTTTGTCGATGCCCATGCCGAAGGCCACCGTGGCGACGACGATCTGGATCTCGTCGCGCAAAAACCCTTCCTGCACCGTCTGACGCTGCATGGCGGGCAGGCCCGCATGATAGGCCTCGGCACGCAGACCCTGTTCGCGCAATTTTCCCGCCACCTCGTCCACACGCTTGCGGCTCAACGCATAGACAATACCGGAGTGGTCGCGGCGCGCGTCCAGAAAACGCATGAGCTGGTCGAAGGGTTTGTGCTTGTCGAGCACGGTGTAGCGGATATTCGGCCGATCGAATCCGGTGACGTAGTGACGCGCCTCGCCCAAGCCGAGCACGCGCACGATATCCGTGCGGGTCTGCGCATCGGCGGTGGCGGTGAGCGCCACCAGGGGTATCCGCGGAAAATGTTCGCGCAGCGCACCGAGCTGTTGATACTCGGGACGGAAATCGTGTCCCCACTGCGACACGCAATGTGCCTCGTCGATGGCGAACAAGGAGATGTCGATGTCCGCGAGGCGATCGATGAACCCACTGCTCATCAGCCGCTCGGGACTGATATAGAGCAAATCCAGTTCATGTGCGTGCAGCCGCGCCAGCACCTGACGCGCCGCATCCGACGACCTGATCCTTCATCAGCGAGATCAGCGGCGAGACGACGATGCCCACACCGGACCGGTGCAGCGCGGGGATCTGATAGCACAGCGACTTGCCGCCGCCGGTGGGCATGAGCACAAAGGCATCGTGGCCGGCCAGCAGATCCTCGATGATCTCGCGCTGCCAGGGTCGGAAGGCCGGGTAGCCGAATACGCGTTGCAGAGTGGCCGCGACAGTGGATGATTCAATGACAGAAGGAAGGGACATGCCGGCATTCTACCAGCCCGCCGAGAAGCGCGCTCAAGACAGCGCCAGGGCAAAACGCCACGAGGTGACGCATGTCAGCCAGTTTCTATATGATGCTGACGCGCCCCCATGCCTGGACACACCATGTCGACACCCGCAATCAATAGCTCACGCCGCGGCCTGCTGGCACTCGGTACTGTCGTCATCGCGGCGTTGGGCCTGATGCTGTTCGCCGACCTGAACGGACAACGCATCCAGGACATCAGTCTGCTCTACCCAGGCAGCGACAAACTCGCTCATTTCATCACCCACATCGGCCTGGTCGGTTTGCTCTATTGGGTATTGCGCCGCGCCTGGTCGTCGCTCGGCCGCACGGCCACCCTCACGCTGGCCGCATTGGCGTCCGTGCTGCTGGGCCTGGTCGATGAATCCCAGCAATATTTCATGAGCAACCGCGAGTTCGATCTGTTGGATGTCACAGCCAATCTCTGCGGCACGGCCACCGTTACACTGTTGATCGCCGCTCTCACCAGCAAGCGCCGCCTGGCGTGGCTCATGCTGTTGCCGCTTGGCGTCTTCATCACCGTGCTCGCGCACACCTACACCAGCGGCTATCTCTACGGCCAGGGTCTGCTACACATCCGCCACTATGAATATGCCGCCGCCCGGCAATCCTTCCTGCAGGCCATCGAACGCGGCCATGGACGCGCGGCCTTGTATAACGAGTTGGCCTGGATCGAATTGGAGTTTCTCGATACCGATCCGGCCGCCTCGCTGCGTTATACGACGCTTGCGATACAGGAGAAACCCAACAAGGCGGATTATCTGGACACCCATGGCTGGGCCTTGCACCGCAATGGCCGTCATCAGGAGGGATTGGAATTCCTGCTTAAAGCCTATGCGCGCGCACCGAACACCTACTGCATCCACTATCACCTCGGCGCGGTCTATCACGTACTCGGCCAGGACACATTGGCCATCGAACACCTGAAACAACAAATTACCCTCAAGGCCGAGGGGCGTTTCGCGGACAAGAGCCAAGCAATACTGAAGCAGATCGAGGCGGCAACTCAGCGTAACCGATAACTCGTTCAGGTTCGTCATTGCGAGCGAAGCGAAGCAATCTCCCAATGGATGAGCGAATGTCTGGGGATTGCTTCCCTAGAGCACGGCGCGTAGCGCGTCCAGAAAGGCGGCATTTTCATCCGGCGCGCCCACGGTCACGCGCAGGCAATCGGCGAGTGCGCCGCCGGCAGGACTGAGATTTTTGATGAGGATGCGCCGCGCACGCAGCGCATCGAAGATCGCCGTAGCGCGACCGGCCGGTGTGCGGAACAGAATGAAGTTGGCCTCGCTGGGATACACAGTCAGTCCCGGCAAGGTTTTGAGTGCGGCCAGCAGCGTGGCACGATCGGCACGTATCTGCGCGGTCTGCGCATCGAGCACGTCGCGGTGTTCCAACGCGAACTCCGCGCTCGCCTGGGTGAGCACGTTGATGTTGTACGGCAGACGCGTCTTGTCGATCTCGTTCAACCACGCCGGCGCTCCGGCCAGCATGCCGAGTCGCAGCCCGGCGAGTCCCATCTTGGACACCGTGCGCAACACCAGCAGGTTCGGGAATTCACTCAGCGCGCCCATGAACGTATCCGACGCGAATGCCGCGTAGGCCTCGTCGACGATCACCAGGCCGGCCGCCGCGGTGATGATGCGCCGCACCGCGGCGGCGTCGAATAGATTGCCGCTAGGGTTGTTCGGATAGGCGAGGAACACCACCGCCGGCTGATGCAGATCGATGGCCTCCAGCATGGCCTCGACATCCAGTGCAAAATCTTCGGTCAGCGGCACGCCGGCAAACTTGAGTCCCAACACCTGAGCAATCAGGCGATACATGACGAAGGTCGGTTCCGGCGCCAGGATCGTGCGTCCCGGTGCCGCCACCGTCTGTACGATCATCGGAATGAGTTCGGCACCGCCATCTCCCGAGGCACCTGCATCGCCACGCGCAGACGTTCCTGTAAGCGTTGTGCGGACGGATCGGGATAGCGATTGAGCGGTGCATTGCGCAGCCGTTCCAACCACGCGCTCACCAGAGCGTCCGGCCAGCGGTAGGGATTCTCCATCGCATCGAGTTTGATGCAGTCACCCGGGTCGGGCACATGATACGCCGACAGCGCGCGAATCTCGGGGCGCACCCAATGTTCGATAGCCTGTTTAATATCGCGTGGCATCGGGACTCAATTCTTGCGGATGCGGTATTCCGCCGAACACGCGTGCGCGGTCAGTCCTTCGCCACGCGCCAACACGGACGCGGTCTTACCCAGTTCCGATGCGCCTTCGGGCGAGCACATGATCAGGCTCGAACGCTTCTGGAAATCGTACACACCCAGCGGCGAGGAGAAGCGCGCGGTACGCGAGGTCGGCAACACATGATTGGGACCGGCGCAGTAATCGCCCAAGGCCTCGGCCGTGTAGCGACCCATGAAAATCGCACCGGCGTGTCTGATTTTCTGCGCCAGCGCTTGCGGATCGGCGACCGACAATTCCAAGTGTTCCGGCGCGATGAAGTTGGCGACCTCGGCCGCTTCGTTCAGATCGCGCACCTGGATGAGCGCGGCACGGTTCGTCAGCGAGGCTTCGATAATTTCTTTACGCTCCATGGTCGGCAGCAAGCGCTCGATGCTCTCGCGCACGCGTTGCAGATACATGCCATCCGTGCTGACCAGGATCGGCTGGGCATCCTCGTCGTGTTCGGCCTGGGAGAACAGATCCATCGCAATCCAGTCGGGGTCGGTCTGAGCGTCGCAGATCACCAGAATCTCCGACGGCCCGGCGATCATGTCGATGCCGACACTGCCGAACACCATGCCCTTGGCGGTGGCGACATAGATCTTGCCGGGGCCGACGATCTTGTCGACCTGCGGAATGGTCTCGGTGCCGTAAGCCAACGCGGCCACGGCCTGCGCGCCACCGATAGAGAAAATCCGGTCCACGCCGGCGATCGCCGCCGCCGCCAGCACCAGTTCATTGAGTTCGCCGCCCGGCGTGGGCACGACCATGATGAGTTCCTGCACACCGGCCACTTTGGCGGGAATCGCGTTCATCAGCACCGACGACGGATACGCCGCCTTGCCGCCGGGCACATACAGGCCCACGCGCTCCAATGCGGTGACCTGCTGACCGAGCAGTGTGCCGTCGCTCTCGGTGTAACTCCACGACTCCAGTCTCTGCCGGCCGGCATACACGCGCAGGCGCTGCGCCGCCAGTTCCAGCGCGCTGCGCTGTTCTGGACGGATGTTGGCGAGCGCCTGCTGCAAACGGGCCGTGGGAATTTCCAGATCGCCCATGCCGGCGGCCTGGGTGTGGTCGAAGCGGTTGGTGTATTCGACCACCGCGGCATCGCCGCGCACACGCACGTCCTGCAGGATGGCGCGCACGGTCGTCGTCACGCGCTCGTCGGCGGCGGCATCCCAGGCCAGCAGATTTTCCAATTGCGACCAGAAATCCGCATCGGTAGTGGCAAGCTGTCGAATCTGCAACATAGGTATCTCCGACCACAGTCGTGCAAGGACCGTTTATCCGTGACACATTCCCTCACCCCTGTCCAGGGCGAAGGGACTCTCCATCAACCGTGCTGTTCCTGCACGGCGGCGCGCATCTGCTCGATGAAACGCTGCACCTGCACGTGCTTCATCTTCATCGACGCCTTGTTGACGATCAAGCGCGAGCTAATGTCGGCGATATGCGTCAGCGGAACCAGGCCATTGGCCTTGAGGGTGTTGCCGGTGTCGACCAGATCGACGATCAGATCGGCCAACCCGACCAACGGCGCCAGTTCCATCGAGCCGTAGAGTTTGATGATCTCCACCTGTTTGCCTTGCGCGGCGTAATAGCGCCGTGTGGCCTCGACGTACTTGGTGGCGATGCGCAGGCGCCGACTGCCCGCCGCCGCATCCGGCTTGCCGGCGACCATGAGTTTGCAGCGCGCGATGTTCAGATCCAGCGGCTCGTAGATTCCGGCGCCGCCATGCTCCATCAGCACGTCCTTGCCGGTCACGCCCAGACCGGCGGCGCCGTACTGCACATAGGTCGGCACATCGGTGGCGCGAATCAGCACGATCTTCACCTTGTCTTGATTGGTATCCAGGATCAGCTTGCGACTGGTGTCAGGGTCGTCGCGTAGCTCGATGCCCGCGCGCGCCAGCAACGGCCGCGTATCCTTGAAGATGCGGCCTTTGGAAACGGCGATGGTTAAGGTGTCATTCATAGCATTGAACCGTTCTAGCCTCGCCCCACGCGGCGGATCTTCGCGCCGAGCTGGGTCAGTTTTTCCTCGATGCATTCGTAACCGCGATCGATGTGATAGATGCGGTCCACCAGCGTATCGCCCTCGGCGACCAGGCCGGCGATCACCAGACTGGCCGAGGCACGCAGATCGGTCGCCATCACCGGCGCCGCCGTCAGCCGCTCCACGCCGCGGATGATGGCTGTGTTGCCCTCGACGCGGATATCCGCGCCCATGCGCTGCAATTCCTGTACATGCATGAAGCGGTTCTCGAACACCGTTTCGGTGAGGGTGCCGACGCGTTCGGCGACGGCGTTGAGCGCGGTGAACTGCGCCTGCATATCGGTTGGAAAGGCCGGATAGGGCGCCGTGCGGATACTCACCGCCTGCGGGCGCCGGCCTTCCATATCCAGTTCTATCCAGTCCTCGCCCGTGGTGATCTTGGCGCCGGCCTCGCGTAACGACTGTAACACCGCGTCCATGATATCCGTGCGCGTGTTCTTGAGCTTGATGTGTCCGCGCGTGATGGCCGCCGCCACCAGATAAGTGCCGGCTTCGATACGGTCCGGCAACACGCGGTATGCGGTGCCACCGAGTCTGTCCACGCCTTGCACATGAATGGTATCGGTGCCGGCGCCTTCGATCTTGCCGCCCATCTGGTTGATGAAATTCGCCAGATCGACGACCTCGGGTTCGCGCGCGGCGTTCTCGATCACGCTCTCGCCTTCGGCCAGCGCCGCGGCCATGAGCAGATTCTCGGTGCCGGTGACAGTCACCATATCCATCACCAGACGATTGCCCTTGAGGCGTTTGGCGCGGGCCTTGATATACCCGTTCTCGACGCTGATGTCCGCACCCAAGGCCTGTAGACCTTTGACATGCAGATTCACCGGCCGCGAACCGATGGCGCAACCGCCGGGCAGCGACACGTCGGCGGCACCGTAACGCGCCACCAGCGGCCCGAGCACCAGGATCGATGCGCGCATGGTCTTCACCAGATCGTAAGGCGCGGCGAAGGTTTTGATGGTGCGCGGATCGACCGCGATATTCATGCGCTCGTCGATGACCAGATCGACGCCCATGCGTCCCAACAACTCCATGGTCGTGGTGACGTCGTGGAGATGCGGTACGTTGGCAATGGTCACGGTGTCGTCGGCCAACAGGGTCGCCGCCAGGATCGGCAGCACGGCATTCTTCGCCCCGGAGATGCGTATCTCGCCGCGCAGGGGCGCGCCACCGCTGATAATGAGTTTATCCACGGGTATCCCTGATTACTGCAAACGCGACTGGAGTTGCCACTGTTCCGGCGTGTAGGTCTGCATGGACAGCGCGTGGATTTCCTTGTGCATGAGGTTGCCCAGCGTGCCGTACACCAGTTGGTGCTGTTTCACCTTGCCCTGGCCTTCGAAGGCAGCGCTGACGACAATCGCCTCGAAATGATCGCCGTCACCCTTGACGATGGCTTGACAACCGGGGATTCCGGCCTCGATCAGTTGTTTGATTTGTTCCGCTTGCATACCGATCCGTTTCTCGCTGAAGGGGGGCGCTGCGTCGTAAAACAAGAACGCGCCCGAAGGGGCGCCATGATATAGAAAAACCCCGGATATAGAAAAACCCCGGATATAACCCCCGCATATATCCCCCCGATGTATCACGGGGGCCATTGGCCAATTCAGCCGCGACTGAGGGGTAGAACCTGATCGAGGCTGCTGACCCGGGCAATGGCCAGCATCTGCGGGGGGATGTTCAGGAATTGGATGGGTTTGCCGAGGCGCTGGGCCGCGCGCATCCAATCGACCAACAGCGCCAGACCGGCGCTGTCGGAGCGGGTAATGCCCTGCAGGTCGACGCGGACATCCGCGCCCACGCCGAGCAACGGCTTTGCCGCTTCCCGCAGCCGCGCCACGGTCGTGAAATCCAGCTCGCCCTCGACGACGAGGCGGTCATCCGCGCCACGCCGGACCGCGGCGTCGCTCATGTGCCGCCGCTCTGGGCATTACGCTCCACAAGGCGCTGGATCAATCCGTCCATGCCCGCGCTGCTGATTTGGGCGGAAAATTCCGCGCGGTAATTCGATACCAGGCTGATACCGTCGATGGTGACGTCATACACTTTCCAACCGTCATCGCGGTGGAACATGCTGTAGTTGATGGGAATGGATGCCCCGCCCGGCTTGATCACCTCGGTGCGCACCGTCACGTCATTGCTACCTTCGGCCATGCGCAGGGGCAGGAAATTGACCTTCTGATTCGTGTATTCCAACAAGGCGGTGCCGTAGGTGCGCACCAGCAGGGTACGGAACTCATCCACGAAGCGCTTCCGCTGTTCCGGCGAGGCCCGTTTCCAATGTTTGCCGAGCACCCAGCGCGCCATACGCTCAAAGTCGAAATGCGGCAGGACGATGTTGTCGACGAAACCGTACAGACGTTCCGGTTCGGCCTTGATGACATCGTGCTGCTCCTTGAGCACCGCCAGCATCTGGTCCGAGGTCTGGCGCACCAGAGTCTCGGGATCGAGGTTGTCGGCAACCGCCACGGCGGTGTTCAGCGCAAGGCCGAACAGCATGGAGGTGATGACCCGCTTCATTTTTTGGCTCCTTCTTTATTCCCCTCAGCCGCCTTGCTGAACAGGAATTGACCGATAATCTGCTCCAGAACCAGCGCCGATTGCGTGAGCTGGATCTGACTGCCGCCCTTTAAGACCTCTTCCGCCCCACCCGGTTCCAGCGCCACATACTGCTCGCCGAGCAGGCCGGCGGTAAATATCCGCGCGGAGGTGTCGGTGGGAAAGGCGTTGTACTGGTTGGCGATGTTCATGTGCACAACGGCCTCGAAAGTTTCGTTATCGAAGTCGATCGCCGACACCCGCCCGACGCGCACGCCACCGACCGACACCGGCGAACGTACCTTCAATCCGCCGACGTTTTCAAAGCGCGCGATAAGCTCGTAACCCTGATCGTTGGACATGGCGCTGAGATTGCTCACCTGCATGGCCAGCATGAACAACGCCGCCAAACCCGCGGCCACGAACAGCCCTACACCGATCTCGATAGCCCTGCTTCGATCCATGCCTATATATCCCCGAACATCAGCGCGGTTAACACAAAGTCCAATCCCAACACCGCCAACGCGGTGTGCACCACCGTACGGGTGGTGGCCCGGCTTACGCCTTCCGAGGTCGGCAGCGCGTCGTAACCCTCGAACACGGCGATCCAGGTGGCGACAAAACCAAACACGATACTCTTGATGACGCCGTTATAAATGTCCTCGTGCAGATCCACCTTGGCCTGCATCTGCGACCAGTAGGCGCCGCTGTCCACACCGAGCAGGCCGACACCGACGAAATACCCACCCATCACGCCGACCGCGCTGAAAATCGCCGCCAGCAAGGGCATGGACAAAAAGCCCGCCAGAAAGCGCGGCGCGATCACCCGTTTGACGGGGTCGACCGCCATCATTTCCATGCCCGAGAGCTGTTCGGTGGCCTTCATCAGGCCGATCTCGGCGGTCAGCGCCGAACCGGCCCGCCCGGCGAACAACAGTGCCGCCACCACGGGGCCGAGTTCGCGCACCAGCGACAGGGCCACGACCACGCCCAGCGACTCCTCGGCGCCGAAATCAACCAGGGTATTGTACCCCTGCAACCCCATCACCATACCGACGAACAGGCCCGACACCAGACTGATAACCAGCGACAGTACGCCGCCCGAATGCATCTGCGCGATCAACAGCCGCGGCCGCATCAATAAGCTCGGCAACCCGACCAGTATCTGCACCAGGAACAGATGCCCGCGCCCCAACCGCTCGAAGACGCCCAGCGACGACCGCCCCAGTTGCTGTAACCAGCCCGTCATGCCCTTTCCCCGCCGATCATCGCGTGCCGGATCTCAGGTCTCGGCCAGCAAGTCGTCGCGATACGCGACGGCCTTGTAATGGAACGGCACCGGTCCGTCGGGCAAACCGTGCATGAACTGGTTCACCCAGGGCGACACCGAACGGTTGAGCGCCTCGGGCGTGCCGTGCTCGACCACCCGGCCGTCGGACAGCAGATAGATGTAATCCGCGATCGCCGCGGCCTCTTGCACATCGTGCGAGACGATGATGCTGGTCAGCCCCAGGGCATCGTTGAGCTAGCGGATCAACTGCACCAGCGCGCCCATGGAAATCGGATCCTGCCCGGTGAAGGGTTCGTCATACATGATCATGGTCGGATCGAGCGCAATCGCCCGCGCCAGCGCCACGCGTCGCGCCATGCCGCCCGAAAGCTGGCTGGTCATCAAATCGCGCGCACCGCGCAGACCGACCGCCTGCAATTTCATCAGCACCAGATCGCGAATCATGATCTCCGGCAGCTTGGTGTGCTCGCGCAGCGGAAAAGCGACATTGTCGAACACATTCAGATCGGTGAGCAATGCCCCGCTCTGGAACAGCATGCCCATGCGCTTGCGCAGGCGGTACAACTCATCGCGTCCGAGCCGCGAGACCTCTTCGCCGTCCACCCGGATACTGCCGGCATGCGGCTTGAGCTGGCCGCCGATCAAACGCAGCAGGGTGGTCTTGCCGGTACCGCTCGGCCCCATGATGGCGGTCACCTTGCCGCGGCGGATGTCCAGATCGACGCCGTCGAAGATCCAGCGCGTGCCGCGCGCGAAGCGCAGGCCCCGCACCGATACCAAGATATCGTCAGCAGTGGGTTGGGATGATTCAGGCATCAAATTTTGATTCAGACAGGCATCCGGGGTGAAATGCGGGCAGACGCGCCAACACTCAGGTTGTTCATTTGCCCGCGATTATCACATTGCCGTCGGAGCCTGACCAGTCCCGGCCCCGTAGAGTGCAATATCGGAAGGTGATGAACGTGGGCGTCAGGCCACACCCAGCAGCCTGCATTTTGCGCACACAGCCGGTTGCGAACGGATCAGTCGTTGCTGGTAAGGGTGACGGTAGCGCTGCCCGGGCTGCCGACGGCGTAGTTCGGACTTTGCCTGAGGCGCAGCACCACGGTCTCGTTCGGTTCCCGCAGCCTGTCCTGGATCGGCTTCAGTATCTTGGTGACGCGGCGTGCGCCGATGGGGAAGGTAACGCGGCTGCCGAGCGCGATGTAGTCGCTGCCGGACGTAGCGCTACCACCGACGCTGTAATTGACCGTGAGTGTCGCCGCTGTGCTGCCGGTGCGGGTGAAGGTGTACGTGCCCATGGTCAGCCCGGCTTCGGTGGCGATGCGGTCGGTCGCGGCCACGGTCACGGTTCGGGTGATGGTGTCGTTGCTGGTGAGGGTGATCGTTGCGCTCGCCGGTGTGCCGACGGTGTAGCTCGCACTCTGCCTGAGGCTTAGCGCCACGGTCTCGTTCGGTTCCTGCAGAGTGTCCTGAACCGGTTGTAGGGTCTTGGTGACTTGGCTCGCACCGATAGGAAAGATGACCTGGGTGCCGAGCGCGGTGTAATCGCCGCCGGACGTGGCGCTGCCGCCCACGCTGTAGTTGACCGCGAGCGCCGCCGCCGTATTGCCGGTGCGGGTAAAGGTATAGGTGCCCGTGCTCAACCCGGCCTCGGTGGCAGTAGCGTCGGTCGCGGCCACACTGAGCACTGGCAAGGCGCTGGGCGTGGGGACTATGGCGATCGCTGGCGCGCCGTGATTGGCGATCTGGCCATTGACAGTCAAGTCTGCATCGCCGCGCGCACCGTCGACGAAATTCAGCACCACAAAATTGTTGCCGAAGGATTCCGCACCCGTCTGGCCATCGAATGCGAATTCATACCAGTGTGGAATCTGATTGTCCGGTGTCGGGCCGTACATGTAGTACGTGTTCGGCGTGTATCCTGCCGGTAGTTGCAGCGTAACCAGGGTAGAGCCGCCAGGCGTGAGCCCGTCGACCTGGAAGCTGAATAAACCCTCCTGGAAGGTAACGCCCTCCGGGGCATCGACGGGAGAGGGATTGTCGCTCACGGCGACATT
Source organism: Gammaproteobacteria bacterium (assembly GCA_016214925.1). Classification (GTDB taxonomy): domain Bacteria; phylum Pseudomonadota; class Gammaproteobacteria; order Thiohalobacterales; family Thiohalobacteraceae; genus JAHJQQ01. The sequence goes on along the minus strand of JACRMO010000002.1, from coordinate 2,185 downwards.
GGCAAACGTGGCCGGCGCGACGGCGCTGAGCGCGACGCTGTTCCCGGCAAAGTCTTCCATCGATGCCAGATCACCCTGGACGTTCAATATTTCCCTGATACCGCTAATTATGACCAGATGTTGCTGGGTTATGTTTTGGCAGATGGTTGGGGCGATGAGCGGTAGATTGGTAAAAGCGCCACCGCAATTTACGGTGGCTAGCGCCGCAATGGCATCCACAACCGCCATACTGTCACCATCATTGGTAACGATGGTGTCGTCATTACTGCCCAGCACCCGCCCAAAGACAGTGAAGCCACCATTCTGGTAATCAAGATTCGCGGCATTGTCGACTAGATTGAAGAACCACTCGTTGGTGGCGCTGTCGGGATCGCCGCCCTTCGCCATGGCGATGGTGCCGCGCGTATTCGATCGCGAGGGATCATACTCATTGACGATGGGAGGATTGGCGAGTATCCGTGAATATCCGTCGTTCTGACTGGTATATCCCCCACCCTGGATAATAAAGCCGGGCACGCTGCGGTGGATGAATGAATTGCTGTAATCGCCGTCGCGGACATAATTCAGGAAATTCGCGACGGTGATGGGCGCGGCCTCGTCGTAGAGCTCAACGTCGATATCGCCCATATTGGTTGCCATGCGTACCACGACTTGTCCCTGCACGGCTGCCGACAGGAGGCAGCAGCCAGCGAGCACCCCCCTCAGGAACCGGGTTGATTGGAGACGTCGCATAGCATTCCCCCCGCCAAATAGGCTTGATGCGCACCATTCGCCCGTTTCTGATGAGGCTCGGAGTCGGGCTTTTAAGGATGCAAATAGTTGTTCTATTTCTGTTATGTGCCAGGATTCCTGTACGCGGGTACGTTGAACCTGACAGTTTTATAGTCACATCTGCGTAGACTGTATCAACTAATCCCGATAGCTGCCATAGGACTGACAGCCCCGCCCACCCGACGGGCGGTGTATCATGGCCGCCGCAGCCGATTCGGTTTCCGACCCATGACCAACATCATCCCTTTCAAGCGCCCGCGCGCCGCCGACAAGCACCAGGGTAATACCTTGTGCAAACGCGGTTTCCACAAATGGGTGGCGGAGCCATCCACGCCGTTCGACGTCAAGACCGGCCGATTGGTCACCCGTTACCGGTGCAGCCGCTGCGGCGTGACCAAGGTCGAATCGCGCTGACCTTGGTATACTGCACCCCCACAGCGTTATCCGGGATCGAGCGAACATGCAGGAACACTTCAGGGTCAAGAACGTCAAGTGCGGCGGCTGCGTCAAGACCATCCAGCAGGGGCTGCAAGGGCTGACGGGGGTTGCATCGGTCAGCGTTGTTATCGACACCGGCCAGGTGACCGTTGAAGGCGCCAATCTCGACCACGCGCAACTGTCGAGCACATTATCCAAACTGGGCTACCCCGAAGTCTGATGAACGAACAGAAACTTCAAGCACTCGGTCTGGCCGTGATCGAGACCGAAGCGCGTGCCGTGAGCGCGCTCGCCCCCCGTATCGACGCGCGTTTCGCCCAGGCCTGCGGCTATATGCTCGCCTGCACCGGCCGCGTTGTGGTCATCGGCATGGGTAAGTCCGGCCACATCGGCAGCAAAATCGCCGCCACACTCGCCAGCACCGGCACACCGGCGTTCTTCGTCCATCCCGGCGAGGCCAGCCACGGCGATCTCGGCATGATCACGCCCAAGGACGTCGTGCTGGCGCTGTCAAATTCCGGCGAGACCGCGGAACTGCTCACCATCCTGCCGTTGATCAAACGCCTCGGTGTGCCGCTCATCACCCTGACCGGCAAGGCCAACTCAACACTCGCGCGCGCGGCCAATGTGGATCTCGACGTCAGCGTGGAAAAAGAGGCCTGCCCGCTCGGCCTCGCGCCCACCGCCAGCACCACTGTCGCGCTGGTGATGGGTGATGCGTTGGCGGTCGCGCTGCTGGAATCGCGCGGCTTCACCGCCGAGGACTTCGCCCGCGCCCATCCCGGCGGCAGCCTGGGCCGGCGGCTGTTGCTGTTGATCGACGACATCATGCACACCGGCGTTCTTCGTTCATCCCGGCGAGGCCAGCCACGGCGATCTCGGCATGATCACGCCCAAGGATGTCGTGCTGGCGCTGTCCAATTCCGGCGAGACCGCGGAACTGCTCACCATCCTGCCGTTGATCAAACGCCTCGGT
>JACRMO010000001.1 GCA_016214925.1 Gammaproteobacteria bacterium | reverse complement strand
CACTGCCCGTGGATGGCGATGAACGACCTGCGCAATCTCGCCGAAGTCCTGGAGACCGGCGCCAATGAGATTCACGTCGACGAGGCGATTCGCGTAAAGGCGCTGCGCTCGACACAGCGCATGATCGACTTCGCCAAACAACGCACGGCGGCGAAGGCTGTGTCGGGGGATTGATGTCCGACAGCTACGACGACATCCCCTACCAGAGCATCCCGTTCACCGACACCCATCCAGAGAATCTCGCGATGCTGGGGCGGCTGTTCGGGTTGAACACGCCCGATCCCGCGCGTGCGCGCGTGCTGGAGCTGGGCTGCGCGAGCGGCGGCAATCTGCTGCCGTTGGCCTTCTATCTGCCGGAGGGCCGCTATCTGGGCGTGGAATTGTCGGCGCGGCAGGTGCAGGACGGCCAACGGCTGATCGCGGCAGTGGGCCTCGACAATATCCGTATCGAGCAGGGCGATATCCTGACGTTGGACAACACGCTGGGCGATACACTGGGCGAGTTCGACTACATCATCGCGCACGGTGTGTATTCCTGGGTGCCGCCCGCGGTGCAGACACGCATCCTGGATATCTGCGCACGGCATCTGGCACCGCACGGCATCGCCTACATCAGTTACAACACCTGGCCCGGCTGGCACATGCGTTGGACGTTGCGCGAGCTGTTGCTGCGCTATACGCACAATGCAAACAGTCCAGGCGAGCGACTGGCGCGGGCGCAGCGGCTGTTAGAGGATTTCCCGGCCGCGCTGGACCATAGCGATACGCTGCCCACCCAGTTCCTGCAGGGTGAGATCGCACGCCTGCGCGAGGCGCATCCGAGTTATCTCTATCACGAATATCTGGAGAGCATCAATCAGCCGCAGTATGTGCGCGAGTTTATCGCCAGCGCGGAGCGGCATGGCCTGCAGTATGTCTGCGACGCCGATCTGAAGAGCATGTTCCCGTCCGTCCTCGGCGAGGTGGCGGAGCAGTGGCTGGATCAATTCGAGGATGTTGCCGAGCATGAGCAATATCTGGATTTCCTCGTCAATCGCTCGTTCAGGCAATCGTTGCTGTGCCGCGCGGACGCACCGCTCAGCCGCGAGATCGAACTGGAAAAACTGACGCATTATGCGTTCTACGCGTCGCTACGCGCGCCCGACGCACTCGATCTGCGCAGCGCTGCGGCGCAGTCATTCCTGCTCGGCAAGGACAAACCGATTCAAGTCGACCACCCGCTGACCAAGGCGGCGCTGGTGACATTGAACGCGCGTTATCCGGACGCGGTGGCTTATGTGGAACTCGCCGACACGGCGGCCGAACAGGTACACGCGGCGGGAAATCCGCAAGCTGCAGCGGACCGCAACGCCCTGCTCACGGAACTGTTCATGTTGTTCGTGCATCAAGCAGTCGGCATCACACCGATGCAACGCCGCTTCCACACCGCGCTCGATACGCGGCCGCGCGCGCATCGCCTGGCGCATGTGCAGACCATGACGGAGATCGGGCATCTCGCCACGGCGCGGCATTCAACCATCCTGCTGGATGCCTTCTCCGCGCGTCTGATCGGCTATCTCGATGGCACGCGCGACACAATGCAACTGACGACCCAGCTCACGGACGACATTCTCGAACACCGGCTGATGCTACCCAATCTGCAACCGGTCACCGCGGAGACCTTGCACGCGCAGGTCGAGGCGAACGTGCAGCGGTTCCTGAAGTTATTCGCGCGCACAGGGATATTGGCGTCTCCGCAGATGCGCTGACGGAAAACACCCTATGTGCAGCAGCAGGTGGTTGCTCCCCGCCTCGCATGAATCGCAGGCTGAATGGCGTCACGCCAGGAACAGGTCACAGATCACAGAAGCGCCGCGTGGTAATCGGTATACGTTGTGGAGAAGACGAACGAGTGAAAGCAATGTCTTGTGACCTCTATTGCCGGTACGGATCGCGCATAAGCGCGGCGCGTGGTGTGCAGCGCCGTGGGCTGTGTGCGGTGCCGCTGTTGGCGCTGCTGGCGTGGGTTCTGTCGGGTTGCGCGCTGTTGCAACCGCCGGCGCCGCCGGCACCCGTGGTCTGCGATCAACAGGATCGAGAGATCGTCCGGCTGCAGCAGACCCTTGCCGAAAAAGATTCAGAAATCCAGCAACTGCACGCCCAGCAACACGTGCAGGCGAAGGAGCTCAAGGAGACCACCGGCGAAGTCGCGCGGGCCGAGGTCAAGCTGCGCCGACTGGCCACCCAGGCCGATGCCGCCTCGCAGCTCGCGGAGGTGGAAGTTGCCCTGCACGGCATGCAAGCGGAGGCACAGCCACGGCGCGCGGCTGCGCAGCTGGCGCAGGCGCAACACATCCTGGATGCAGGCGCGGCGTCCTTCGCGCAGGGTGACTATGGTGCGGCGGTGGAACTTGCCGCACAGTCGCAGGAGATCATCGACATGGTGGCCGGCCGCCGCAAGGCCGCACCGGCCGCGCGCGATGCGGTGGACGTGCCGTTTCAGGTTCCCGTTGCGCTGCGCGCGCGCATCGATTGCAACCTGCGTGCGCATCCGGGGCGCATGGCAACCGTGCTCGGTGTAGTGCGGCAGGGCACGCCGGTGCAGGCTCATGCCTACCGCGGCGAGTGGTTGCGCGTGCGTACCGAGGGTGCACCCGGTTACGGCCGGCGTCCTTGGCCTGGTAGAGCGCCTGGTCGGCGCGCGCGATCACGGCATCGGCAGTCGCATCGTCTTCCCTGCACTCCGTGACGCCTACGCTCACAGTCACAGTGATGCGCTGCTCAATCGCGCCATAACTGGCATCCGCCACCTTGGCGCGGATACGCTCCGCGGTATCCAGCGCAGCCTGTGAGCTGGTGTCGACCAGCACGATGACAAACTCCTCGCCGCCGTAGCGCGCCGCATAATCCACATTGCGGATGGCTTGCGCGAGTATGTCGGCCACTTGCACCAGCACCTCGTCGCCCAACAGATGGCCGTGGCTGTCGTTGAGCGCCTTGAAGTGATCGATGTCCAGCATGAGTACCGAGAAGGCCCGGCGATTGCGCTGATAGCGCGCGATCTGGTCGGTGAGAATCTCATCGAGCTTCCTGCGGTTGTACAGTCCGGTGAGGCTGTCGGTGACCGACAACCGTTCCAACTGCTGATTCTGCTGCTGCAAGGTCTGGCTGGCGGCTTCGATTTCGGCGCGGCCGCGCCGCAGGCTGTCCGTCATCTGGTTGAATACCCGCGTCAGACGACCGATCTCGTCATCCCGCGCCGCAGGCAGTTGCATCGCGAGGTCGCCGCCGGCGATGCGCTCCGCCGCGACGATCAGTCGCTGCAGTGGTGTGACAATGGAGCGGCCTATCTGATAGGCCAGCAGTCCCACCAGCAGCGACAACCCACCTATCAGCATCAGCGTCTGGTTGCGCAGAACGCGCCACGCTGCATAGACCTCGGCCCGATCTTTCTGTGCAAGCACGGTGACGGAACGCTCGTGTGACAAGTCTGCCACGCCGAGTACGACGCGTTGATCGAAGCTCTGGAATGCGAACGGTAGGCCGGGTTGCGCGTGCAGGCGCTGTAGAACTTCAGCTTGCAGCGGTATCGCATGGCTCGTCGTGGGCGGCGTCCCGACCAGCGGCCGGCCCTGCGCGTCCAGCAGGATCACCTCGCCCGGCGGCAGCTCCGCAGCGCCTTTCAGCTGCGCTTGTACCGCGCTCAGATCGAGCACGGCCACCAACGCGCCAAGGATTTCATTGTCGATCGACAGCACCGGCACGGCGATGGTCAACGTAGGTGCCGCGCGTGCCGCTTCCCAACGCGGCGGTTCGAGCATGACGCCCTCGGTAATGGCACTCTGCGGCCAAACATCAGGCAGGTGCACCGGCGCGGGTGCGGAGGTGCTGCTGGCGGCAATGCGCCCGCTGGTGTCCACCACAGTCAGTTCCAGCAGCGGCGTCAGCCGGGTGTGCACGGAGCGCAGGTACAGCGCCAGCCCTGGAATCTCCTCGGGAGTCCCGCTGCCGGGTCCGATGCTGTCCGTAGCCTGTCTGCGCGCGACAGCGTCGAGCCCGTCGATGACCACCGTGGAAGTCGACAGCGAACGCACGTCATGTACGCGTTCCTGTATCCACAAGTCGAACTCGCGCCGCGCATAACTTGCGAGCGAACGCAGCTCATGGGTGACCTTCTCATCGATGACGCCCTGGTTATGCCGGAATGACATCAAGCCCAGACCCAGCGACGGCACCAGCGTCGCCAGGATGGCGAACACGACGATCTTGCTGCGTATGCTCTTCAGGGACCTCACCGGATCGGCCTCCATGCGGCCGGACAACGTGGCGTGTGCGAACAGTGCCGGCCAATGATCAGTCTAGGTGAGGCAAGTATCCAGAGATGAGACCGTATTGGCAAAACAAAAGTGGGTATCAAGATAACAGTGCGCGGGCCGCAAGTCAGCCACGATGCCAGCAACTAAAGGTCAAGCAGATGCCCTGTGGGGCAGGACTGTGCGCAGTACCAAATCCACCGCTACGAAATATCGACAACGGGGCGGCAGAGCTCACGTAATAACACCCCGCCGCCCCACGTCCTCCTTTTCGCATTATGTCAATCTACGCAGCGACCTGACCCTGGTAACGCCGACGCGAGACGGCGACCAGACCCAACAGACCCGACATCATCAACCAGGCCGACGTCGGCACCGGTGTTTCGGCTACCTGAGGATTGCCTTCCGAAAGGACTATGCCTTCCGGATATTCCGTGGAATAGGCAACGATCTCGGTGCCTTCTCCTTCCACATTGGGCACATGAACCTGAACGATGACCGGCTCGCCATTGACCTCCATCTTGATGATGTCTTCGATGGACATGGCGGCCAGATCAGCATACGGGTTCATTTCACCAGCGATGGAACTCGCATTCTCGGGAACCACCTGCTGTCCGTCTTCCGTTTCAAACAAGTTGATGGTCCTGGCATTGGCTGCAACAGGCAGTGACAGCAGACTGACCAGGGAAATGGTGTGCAGGACTTTGGATGTGTACATGAGTATCTCCTTCCTATGAGATGCGCAGTTCTATCCATGGCCTAGGACACTGCTGTAGGGCGATGCCCGACAGCCATATCGACTACGCGGAACTGAGTTGGATCAGAATTTCTTGGAGCTGTGAATTGACGATGAAATCATGACCAAGCTCAGGGTCTATGACGCACGTTGATTACATGACAGATACAAACACATTCCGCAGTTGATGCTTATACGGAACGGTAAAGACCATAGCGCCGCGTGATCGAACAGAACGATGAAACGCGTCACAAAATACGGCAAGAACGGATTCCCATAATTTCTGTTTCAGATTTAACGATAAGCGTTGAATTCAACTCTATTCCGCGCACTTGGCGCGCAAGCACGCCTGAGTTTGGCGAAGACAAATATTTGACTGCGGGGAATAGAACAGATGCGATATGGAAATTGAATTTCAGTTCGCATTCAGCGGCAAGCCATTCTCCACGCGCGTGAGACGCGCGAGGTAACTCTGCAGCGTCAGATCGGGTTGTGTTATCGGCAGAGCGATGGCACGTGGATTTTTGATGGCCTCGTCCAGTAAGACCTGGTTAATCGCGAGCCGCGGTCGAGCGTCGAGTTGCGCTTCCGGCGACGTGAGCACGGTGGTCAACGCCTGTTTCACCAGCGTTCCGTGATTGCGCTTATCGTCTTCCAGCGCGGGGTAGACCTGCACATACAGCGCGTCGCCGCGCCAGCCGAACACCTGCGGTTGATTCACCACGCGCACCGGCGTACCGATCGGCACATCGTTGTATATGCGCACGATGTCCTCCGGATACATGCGCAGGCAACCATGACTACCGCGCAGGCCGATGCTCGGTGGTTTATCGGTACCGTGAATGGAATAGTTCTGCCAGCCTAGTTTCAACACATGTGTACCCAGCGGGTTGTCCGGACCAGGGGGGACGACCGCAGGCAGCGGATCACCGTCGGCGGCGTGTTCCTTGCGGATCGACGGCGTGGGTATCCAGGACGGCGCCTCTTTCTTGGAAACGACTTTGGTCGTGCCTATCGGTGTCTTCCATTCCACACGGCCGATGCCTAACGGGTGGGTAATGACTTTTCGCGGCGCGCCCGGTTGCGCGGGCGGAAAATAGAACAGCCGCATCGCCGCGAGGTTGACGACGATGCCTTTGCGCGGCGCGTCTGGCAGCACGAACTGCGTAGGAATCACAATCTCGGTGCCGGCGTGCGGCACCCAGGGATCGACGCCGGGGTTGGCGCTGACCATCTCCTCGAAGCCGACGTTGAAGCGCCGCGCGATGTCGGGAAAGGTGTCTTCTTCGCGCGCCTTGATGACTTGCACCGTGCCCACGACGTCATCGCGCGCGGGATCGAAGCTAAACTCATGGGTCGCAACCGGCGCGGGCAGGCTCGACTTCACGCTGGTGAACGATTGGCAGCCGCTCAGCAGCGCGAGCACACACAGCAGACCGATGAACCCACCCTGACGACGCGCCAATAAGATTTGATGTTCCATGTCCCGGTACACTCCCTCGTTCTACAGACCGCGATGGTGCCGATAATTTCATATCCAGCGTTGCAGATAAAAGATGAACTGACCTTCCGAGGACTTCGACGGCCCGATGACCACGGCGGCATGGCGATTACCGGCCGGATCTGCGGCCGCGCGCGCGGCATCGAGCGTCTCGAAGATCTCGACGTTACCGGCGGGGAAGCGCGTGCGATTCTGCCGCGGCGTGAAGATCACCGCGTAGCGCACATCGGAGACACCGGTTTCGGGATCGGGCGGGACGAATCCGCGCATGGCTTACCTCATCACGGCTTCAGCTGGGTGATATCGTACTTCTGTCGACTCGGGACCACACCACGCACGCCACCCTTCGGGTTTTCCACATCGCCGGCATAGCGCGGGATCAGATGCACATGCAGATGCATGACGCTCTGCCCGGCGATCGGCCCGACGTTCACGCCGATGTTATACCCGCCGGGCTGGAATTCATCGTCCACCTGCGCGCGCGCCTGATCGACCAGTGCGAAGATCGCTGCCCGCTCTTCCAACGTCGCCTCGAAGAAACTGGCGAAGTGCCGGCGCGGGATAATCAGACAGTGGCCGGGATTGACCGGGAAGTCGTCGAAACGCACGAAGGCGTGGTCGTTCGTGAAGATGGCCGTGGAGGCGTCGCAGAACAGGCAGGCGGAATCGGGGTTCGTCATGGCGGCATGATCTCGCGTTTCGGGCGCATAAAAAAGCCCGCCATCGATACTACCCGGCGGGCCTGCATAATTTCAGAACAAGTGCGCCGGCTACCAGTGGCGGACCCGCCCGGTGTCCACGTGGACGAAATCGGATTTCGCGTAATAGCCGACACCGCCGGCCCGCAAGGACAGCGCCGCGTCGCGTAAGCGTGCAGTGTCGAACCCGCTCAGGCGGATATCCAGCGCCTTACCCTGCATATGCAGGCTGTGCGTTGCCACGCCGGACGATGCGGCGTGCAGGCGTGAATTTGTCGCGGGTGAACGGTAGCCGGAGATGATCTCGATGGTCCCGCAATGTCCGACTTCGTGCTGCACGCTGTAGAGGAGATCGAACAGTCTGGGGTCGATTACGTTCACGTCACCGGTGCGAAAATCGCGCAGGAAATGATTCAGGCGCTGACAGGCTTCGGGGGCAAAGGCACCATCACGAAAATAACACTGCTGCAGACGTTCGCCGGTGTGGGTGTTCAGCAGCCGCAGCTCGCGAGAGCTGGAGGCCTGGGCAAGCCCGAAGGGAATCATGCCACTGCCCAAAACCATCATGGCTGTGCAACTGCGAAGAAAACTACGGCGCTGGGGGTCAGAAATACGGTCACCTGCGTCATCTATCATGCAAACCATCCCTTGCTGTCGATCACAAATGGCGAGCCCCTCGCGTCGCCATGGTAGGCTTAGCGGTACTCCCGGCGCGGACTATAACGATTCAGCCTATGCATGTCATGATCAAGTCGACACTTCTGACCCTGCTACTGACTTTTTCCGGTCTCGCACAGGCACTTGAACCGACCGAGGAAGCCATCCGCCAATACAGCGAGGCCGTCTTCAAGGGCGATGACCGCGCCATCGCCGGCCAACGGATTGCAGCCGTCGCCCTGCTGCCGGCGTTCTATGCGCAGCGCGGCTTCCAACCGGTCTGGTCCAAGCCGGCGCGCTTTCAGGAATTGCTCGACGTGCTCCGGGGCGCCGAGACACATGGCCTGAATCCGGGGGATTATCATTACCCGGTGCTGTCTGCCTGGCCCGACGATAACAATCCACGTCTGCAGGCCGGGCGCGACATATTGGCCATGGATGCCCTGATCCGCTTTAGCTATCACCTGCATCTGGGCAAGATCGATCCCGACGATCTGCAACCCGACCGGGATCTGACCCGGCGCCTGCACAATGAGGAGCCGACCGCCTTGTTCGAGCGGGCCGTGGCAGCCCCGGTACTCGATACCTTCCTCGCAACCGAGCTGGCGCCCAAAGGTGCTTTCTATAGTGGCCTGCGCACGGCACTCGCCCATTATCGCGAGCTGGCCCGCAGCGGCGGCTGGCCGTTCGTGCCGGGCGGCGCCACGTTGCACCCCGGCGATCGGGACGCCCGCGTTGCCGCCCTGCGCGCGCGGCTGTCCGTGACCGATGCGGCGCTGCCGTCAACTACCGCCACTGATGCGCGATTGTTTGATGCGCATCTGGAAGATGCGGCCAAACGTTTTCAGCAGCAACAGGGGCTCGAAGTCGATGGCCTCGTCGGTGCGCGCACGCTGGCGGCGATCAACGTCCCGGTCGAATCACGCATCGATCAATTGCGCATCAATCTCGAACGGATTCGCTGGGTGTTTCGCGACCAGGAGCCGCGTTACCTGATCGTCAATATCGCCGGCTATCATGCCTACCTGATGGACAATGGCAATATCATCTGGAACAGTCGCGTGGTGGTCGGCAAGCCCTATCGACAGACACCCATCTTCAAATCGAAGATGACCTACCTGGTGCTCAACCCCACCTGGACGGTGCCACCCACCATCCTCAAGAACGATGTCATTCCCCGCATTCGGCAGAACCCCGCGTATCTCGTGGAGAACAACATGGTGCTGCTGGACCGTTCCGGGCAAGTGCTCGACACCAGCCGCGTTGACCTGAGTTCGGTGTCACCCAACTATTTTCCCTATACCGTGCGCCAGGAACCGGGGCCGAAGAATGCACTGGGACGCATCAAGTTCATGTTCCCCAATGAACACTCCATTTATCTGCACGACACCCCGAGCCGCGCCCTGTTCAAACGCGCCGATCGCTCCTTCAGTTCCGGCTGCATACGCGTCGAAGAGCCGTTCACACTGGCAACCATCCTGCTGGATGACCCGCAGAAGTGGAACGAGGCGAAGCTCGAAGCGAGATTGGCCAGCGCCAAGAATGAAACAGTACGGCTGAAAAACCCGATCACCGTGTTTCTCATGTACTGGACCAGCGAACCGGATGGCCAGGGGGATGCGCGGTTTTATAACGACGTGTATTCGCGAGATCTGGACGTGCTGAAAGGATTGCAGCAGCCGTTTCGTAGTACGCCGATGCGCTGAGCCCCAATCACACCTACGCGACAGCCGTCCTCGCATCCATATCTGCCCTACTGCACGTCTGCCACGCGGGATATTCGGCACTGAAAACCGCCCCCGTTTATGCGGCTTGCGGAGGATAGCCAGGCTATTCTCCGCATATTCTGCGGATGTTTAGCTTGACAGTGCGGAGAATAGATCACATATTCTCCGCATATTCTGCGGAGCTATAGCCATGTATATCTGGGAACACCCTGACTGGCCTGCCTTTTTCTGGGACGAAAAACGTCTCGCGAAGTTGCTCGCGCAGGTGTCTCACGAACAGGGCCGACTGCTCGGGAAGATGGAGGCCCTCGGTTTTGACCTGCGCCGCGAAGCCCACTTACGGACCCTGACTGAAGAGGTGGTCAAGTCGAGCGAAATCGAAGGCGAGGTCCTGGAACCCAGCCAGGTGCGCTCCTCCATCGCCCGACGCCTCGGGCTGGATGTCGGTGGCCTCGCGCCTGCCGATCGACATGTCGATGGCGTGGTGGAAATGATGTTGGATGCGACCGGCGATTATGCGCAACCACTGACCCAAAAACGGCTGTTCGCGTGGCATGCCGCGTTGTTTCCGACCGGTCATAGCGGCATGACTGAAATCCGCGTCGGCGCGTGGCGAGATGACAGCAACGGCCCCATGCAGGTTGTTTCCGGCGCCATTGGTAAAGAGAAGGTGCACTATGAGGCGCCACCCGCTCAGCGCATCCCCGCTGAGATGGTTCGATTCCTGAACGGGTTTGAACAACCCAAAGAGACGGACCCACTCCTCGCGGCGGGCCTTGCACATCTCTGGTTCGTCACCCTGCACCCCTTCGATGATGGCAATGGCCGCATCGCGCGTGCGATCGCGGACATGGCATTGGCGCGCTCGGAAAATACCGGCCAACGCTTTTACAGTCTGTCTGCGCAAATCCGCCGCGAACGTGACGACTACTACAACATGCTTGAGACCACCCAAAAAGGCGGGCTTGACGTAACAGCGTGGCAGGAATGGTTTCTGGGCTGTCTGCTGCGTGCCATCGAAGGCGCAAAAGAGACACTAGGCGCTGTCCTTGCCAAGGCACATTTCTGGGAACGCTTCGCGAAGGAACCTTTGAACGCACGCCAGATCAACGTACTCAACCGATTGCTGGATGGCTTCGAAGGCAGGCTGACAACATCCAAGTGGGCCAAGCTCGCCAAGTGTTCGCAGGACACCGCCTATCGTGACATTCTCGACCTGGTCAATCGTGGCGCACTGAAAAAAGACGAGAGCGGCGGACGTAGTACCCGTTACTCGCTCACAGCCAACCAGCGCGAGGGCTGAATGACCATTTCTTCGGGTTGCATAGCACAGCGCGGCGGCGGCGCAACATCTCACGCAATCTTGAAATCGATATGCTGGAGGTCAGCCGACGGCACACGCTCTTTTACGCGCAGGATCTCCACGCCGATCACCTGATTGTTGGCGTCGTAATCGAGGATGATTCCCGGCTGCACTTCGGCCGATTCGAAGGAAGTCCATAGTACACAAGCAATGATTCAGGTCTTTTATTAAATCACACAGGATGAGTAATAAGACGGATTTTATCGCTCCCATATTTTGCGCTCAGCATCGCAAGGAACTCTGGCTCTACTGAATTAACGAAAGCCAAATATCCACGCAAATACACCAACTCATCCGCACTTAAAATACCGTTGATATATTTATAAACGAGACTTTTTACGTATCTTTTTTTGTCTCGCCCAATAGATATTTTTTTCTCGCTAGTAATTACAAGCCCAACCACCTTACGCCTATTTTTTCCGGAGGAAAATACCGTCTTTTTATCATTTATAGCCAATTTTGGCCCTGGAAGATGTTTTAACGCCGCAATAACATCAGCCTCTACTCGACTGAGAACACCCGTCTTCTGGCTCGAGAAAATAAGATCATCTGCGTACCGCGTATATCTAATACCTATTTGTTTGCACTTACTGTAAATATAATTATCGAATTCAAAAAGAATCGCGTTTGAAATCACCGGCGAACTTGGCGCACCTATAGTCAACCGGCCGAATCTGCAAACAATATTTCGTATATCCATGAGATCATGCGTAGTCAAGCTAATTGGGACACTCCCCACGTTATTCTTTAGTAACCTAACCACATCTGATCCAACAATCGATGGAAAGAAACTCGCAAAATCGAGACGCAACATGTACCGGCTGTTAGCATGTTTTTTAGCTAAATCGCGAATGCTCTTTCCATCACGATATGAAAACACCGCCTCATGGACTGGCAGGTATGCAAAGACATTATCTACAAGCCATCTTTGTAGGTATTTTAATTCGCGAGATGGGTGATGAATTTCGCGCTCACCACCCGTTTTCTTAGGGATCTTATAGATCTTGTAACGATGACTCGCTGTCGACACAATCGTTCTAAGGTAGCTAGCCTCGATCCCACTCGATTTCGCTATCTGCTGGATAATCATATCCCACTACCCTTAATAAGAGATGCACTCTCAGGATGATGCAAAGCATAATGCTGTACTATTGATACCTTGATTTTATTGATATCAGACCCACGAAATTCTAAGAATGATCCTGCGGTTGTTGAAGGAGAGAAATATTGCGAATCATCGCCATGCCTATCCAAATACCTTGCGGCACATAATACAGAAAGCATATGGCCAATAATTTTCTTATCCTGATCACCAAAGAATTTACACATGCAGTAAACAAGGCTATCAATCGTCAATATGCGGAATATATTGATGATCTCAAAAACCATAAAAAACCGCTCCCGCACAGCGAGACTTACGCCTTTTTCCAATTCCAGTTTCTTGGCATTCTTTGTAGGCAGCCGAGAAGTTAGACGATCACGGATTGCTCTAAAGTCCTCTTCAATCGGTGGTCGCCTGATATGTATTACAGGCTTAAAGAATGAATTCTGATTAATTAGATCAATAGGGCCCAAATTTATAAATGACTCTTGCTGCCTTCGAATGTCATTTGCAATAAGAATCTTACGTACAGTTTTCACGCTTGCAGAAAAATAACCTACCTCTGCAATGGAGCCAGGCGTCTCCGGGAAAATAAGAATGCAATCCGCGATATCAGCGACTAAGTTTTCGAACTCAGCCAAATTCACGAATTGGGGGTCATTAAACTGAACCAAATCTTTGGTTGCAGCTTCAGCGAGGAAAACACGAAATTGAGGAAGAGCATGTACCGCATAGCGAAGGAAACCATTCCTTGCGGATTTTTTCCTTGGCCCAACCGCACCGCCGCATACAAAAACAATATGACGGTCCATGCGTTGGTAGACGGGCTTATCAAAGAGAACCTTCTCCACCGATGCTAGCAATAACTCGCTACTAGGGTGGGCAAAGGGATGTGACATAACTTCCTTTGTCTTGTTTGTTCTAAAAATCTTTAAAAAAATAGCCTCTTACTCAGAGCGCGGCGGGTTTTCACCCGACTCAGCGGTACGATGAGGCGGGTGAAAACCCGCCGTAGAATACCAATCAATGCAATTCAGCCTGGCTTTACACCCGGCATTAAGCATCTGCTCACTTTTCCCTTTGAGCAAATACCAAGCTAAGAGGCGGTATGAATTCTATTGGTAACTTTCCCGTGGCGTCAACGCATCACAACAATAATCTACAAATTTCNNNAAATTTCCAGCGCGGATTTAATAAAACCAATCCAGCGTTACCCGCAGTGAGTCAAAATCACCCCAAGGAGGTTGCATATAGGGAAGTCTGATCAATGCAAATATCAGCAAAACTTCAATCCTTGCTGTCTACATAGCGCCCACACGAAAAAGCCCGCACAAGGCGGGCTCTGGTAACTGCTTGATTGTATGGTGCCGTTGAAGGGAGTCGAACCCCCGACCTACTGATTACGAATCAGTTGCTCTACCAACTGAGCTACAACGGCGCAGGGGCGGCAGTATAAAAGAAAGGGCCGGGCAGGCCAACCGAATAGGTGTTTATGTTCAGGCGGATGCCTGGTTGCGGATGCGGATGATGACGTCGACGCCGTCGGCGACGGTGCCGGCGGGCAGTGTCGGCAGGTTCATGAGGGCGAGCTGGTCGGCGTCGATGTCCATGAGTTCGCCGGTGTCGACGTTGTAGAAATGGTGATGCTCGCAGGTGTTGGGGTCGTAGAACACGCGACTAGGGTCGACGATGACTTCGCGGATCAGGCCCTTGGCGGCGAACAGGCCCAGCGTGTTGTAGACCGTTGCTTTGGAGACGCGGGCGCTGTCCTGGTTGACCTGCTTGAGCACGTCGTCCGCGGACAGATGCTGGTCGCGGGCAAACAGAACCTGGGCGATTTCCTGGCGTTGCATGGTCGGCTGTACGCCATGGCTGTCCAGCAGGTCTATCACCTGTTGCTGACTAAGCGGCTGTCTGGGCGGTCGTTTTTGCATGGATGAAGTATATGTCGAGTTTTTAGACAAAGTCTACGTCACCCACAAAGTGCCCGGATAACGCCCCCTAATCGCTAATTCTATCGGGCGAATACCACGCCGGGTTGAGGGTTGCGGGACGCTTCAGCAGCAAATCGGCCAGCAATCGGGCCGAGGCCGGACCCAACACGACGCCATTTCGGTAGTGCCCGGCGTTTATATAGAGGTTGGCAAACCCGGGATGGCGGGCGATACAGGGCACGCCGGTCGGCGAACCCGGACGCAGGCCGGCCCAGTGGTGTTCCAGCTCGCACTCGGCCAGCGCGGGGATCAGCCGCACGGCGGCGGCGCGCAGTTCGGCCAGGGCGGACTCGGTGGTGGATTTGTCGAAGCCGACCTGTTCCAGGGTGCTGCCGACCAGGGTGCGACCGTCGCGACGCGGGATCACGTAACGGCCGCCGTCGAGCACGATGTGGCGGATCGCGCCGGGCTGACCGCGAAATAGAATCATCTGGCCGCGCACGGGGACGACGGGCAGATCGAGACCGGTCGAGCGCAACAACTCGCCGCTCCAGGCGCCACCGGCGACAACGACGTGATCGGCCGCGATGAGTCCGGCATCGGTCTCGACACCGGCGACACACTCACCTGCGCAGCGGAAACCGGTGACGGCGCGGTGTTCGATGAATTGCACGCCTTGATGTTCCAACGCCGTGCGCAACGATTTGACCAGGCGTGGATTGCGCACCTGCCCGACGTCCGGCATCCACCAGGCCTGTGACGACGGTGCGCCCAAGCTCGGTTCAAGCGCGCGTTGGCGTGCGCTGTCGATACGCTCCAGTCGCGCAGCGAAGCGTTGCGCCCAGGTCGTCACTTCGGCGGCCTCGCCGTCGTCGAGAATCAACAGACCGGAGCGTTCGTATTCGGGATCGAGGCCCGACTGCGCGTGTATCTCCGCGAGCAGTTCCGGATAGCGTGGCTGACTCCACGCCGCCAGTGCGCTGACCGGATCGGGATAACGCCAGGGATACAGCGGCGAGAGAATGCCGCCACCCGCCCACGAGGCCTCGGTACCGCTTGCGCTGCGGTCGACCAGGCTCACACGCAAGCCCGCCGCATGCAGTTCGCGCGCGGTCAGCATG
>JACRMO010000169.1 GCA_016214925.1 Gammaproteobacteria bacterium | reverse complement strand
GGGAGCGGAGAGACCGACGGGCATAGGTGCTCAGTTTTTGATGGGTGAATTCTCGATCACTACCCCCTCTCCCTCCGGGAGAGGGTTGGGGTGAGGGAGTAAAAACCGGCAACGGCGCAAAACTTCCCCTCACCCTGTCCCTCTCCCCAAGGGAGAGGGGACGTAAATCTCAACTGAGCTGTCCATGGCACTGCTTGTATTTCTTACCCGATCCGCACGGACAGGGATCGTTGCGGCCGATCTTGCGACCGCGTACCAGTGGAGTCTGCTTGTCGTCCTGCGCCGTGTCATCGGTGGATTCAGCCAAGGCACTGGTCTCGGCGTGCTGGAACTGCATGGGCGCGGTCTGGCGGCGCTGCTCATCGACGGCGGCGACATCCGATTCCGTGCGCACCTGCACCTTGCAGACGATGCTCACCACCTCATGCTTGATACGATCCAGCATGGCGGTGAACATCTCGAAGGCCTCGCGCTTGTATTCCTGCTTGGGATTCTTCTGCGCATAACCGCGCAGATGGATACCCTGGCGCAGATAATCCATGGCCGCCAAGTGTTCCTTCCACGACTGATCCAGCACTTGCAGCATGATGGATTTCTCGAACTGCCGCAGCACTGCGGCGCCGGCCTGATCTTCCTTGGCTTTATAGGCGGCCTCGATTGCCTCGAAGATGCGTTCGCGCAACGGCTCCTCATGCAGATCGTGCTCCGCTTCCAGCCACTGCTTGATCTCCAGACGCTGACCGAACTCCTGCTCGATAGCGGCCTCCAATCCCGGCACGTCCCATTGTTCTTCGAGACTGTTGGGCGGAATGTGGCTGGTAATCACCGCGCCGACCACATCACGACGGATGCTGGCGATCGTCTCGGAGATGTCTTCCTCGGCCATCAACTCGGTGCGCTGCGTATAGACCACTTTGCGCTGGTCGTTGGCGACGTCGTCGTATTCCAGCAGCTGTTTGCGGATATCGAAGTTGTGCGCCTCGACCTTGCGCTGGGCATTCTCGATGGCCTTGCTCACCCAGGGATGCTCGATGGCCTCGCCTTCCTTCATGCCCAGCTTCTGCATCAGCGCCGACACGCGCTCCGAGGCGAAGATGCGCATCAGATTGTCTTCCAACGACAGATAGAAGCGCGACGCGCCCGGATCACCCTGCCGGCCGGAACGACCGCGCAGCTGATTGTCGATACGCCGCGATTCATGGCGCTCGGTGCCAACGATGTGCAGACCGCCCGCAGCCAAGACCTGCTCGTGACGCTGATCCCAAATCGCGTGCGCCTTGGCGATGGCATCCTCACTGGCATCCTCGCCCAAGGCCTGCACCTCGGCCTCCGGGCTGCCGCCCAGCTTGATGTCGGTGCCGCGGCCGGCCATGTTAGTGGCGATGGTCACCGCGCCAGGGCGGCCGGCTTGCTCGACGATGTGCGCCTCGCGCTCGTGCTGTTTGGCATTGAGCACTTCGTGCTTGATGGCGGCTTTCTTCAGCAGCTCCGACAAGTATTCGGAAGTTTCCACCGAGGTGGTACCCACCAGCACCGGCTGACCGCGCGTCTGGCAGTCGCGGATATCCTCGATGATGGCGTCGAATTTCTCTTTCTTGGTGAGGAACACCTGATCGCCATGATCCTTGCGCACCATCGGCCGATGCGTGGGAATCACCGTGACTTCCAGACCGTAGATCTGTTGGAATTCGTAGGCCTCGGTATCCGCCGTGCCGGTCATACCGGACAGCTTGGTATAGAGGCGGAAATAATTCTGGAAGGTGATCGAGGCCAGCGTCTGGTTCTCGTTCTGGATGCGCACGGCCTCTTTCGCTTCCACCGCCTGATGCAGGCCTTCGGACCAACGCCGGCCCGGCATGGTGCGGCCGGTGAATTCGTCGACGATAACGATCTCGCCGTCCTTGACGATGTAATCCACGTCGCGGTGATACAGCACCTGTGCGCGCAACGCCGCGTTGAGGTGGTGCATCAACGTGAGATTAGCGGCGTCGTAGAGGCTCTCGCCCTCGCGCAGCAGATCAGCACCGGCCAGCAATTCCTCGACGCGCGCATGCCCGTCTTCGGTGATATGGATCTGCTTGTTCTTTTCGTCGACGGAGAAATCGCCGGGGCCGTCTTCTTCCTGCTGGCGGGTCAGCTTGGGAATAAGCGTATTGATCTGCGTATACAGCGCGCTGTTGTCGTCGGTGGGACCGGAAATGATCAGCGGCGTGCGCGCCTCGTCGATGAGGATGGAGTCCACCTCGTCGACCACGGCGTAATGCAGGTCGCGCTGCACACGGTCTTCCATGCGGAACGCCATATTGTCGCGCAGGTAATCGAAACCGTATTCGTTGTTAGTGCCGTAGGTGATGTCGCAGCCGTACGCTGCGCGCTTCTCTTCCGAAGACATGCCCTGTACGACCACGCCGGTGCTCAAACCCAGGAAGGCATACAAGCGCCCCATCCAAGCCGCGTCGCGCCGTGCCAGATAGTCGTTGACGGTGATGACATGCACGCCCTTACCAGGGAGTGCATTGAGATACACGGCGAGCGTCGCCACCAAGGTTTTGCCTTCGCCGGTGCGCATCTCGGCGATGCGGCCCTGATGCAGCACCATGCCGCCGATGAGCTGCACGTCGAAATGGCGCATGTCGAGCACGCGCTTGCCGGCCTCGCGTACCACGGCGAAGGCCTCGGGCAGCAGGTCGTCGAGCGGGGTGCCGTCGGCGAGGCGTTGGCGGAAGTGGGCGGTGCGACCGCTCAGTTCGGCATCGGTGAGTTTGGCGATGTCCGGTTCCAGCGCGTTGACCTGCGCCACTCCCTTGAACATGCGTTTGACTTGGCGCTCGTTACGGCTGCCAAAAACTTTGCGGACCAGATTTCCTAACATGGGGATTTACGTCGTTATTAGCTGTGAGGCGTCGCGCGCGAAGGAACGCATGATACCGCAACTGCGCGGCGATTAGCAGACAGGCAGGGGAGAACCTCGAAGTGGACGTGCGGGCCGGTGGAACGGCCGCTGCTGCCCATCCGGGCGATCTGCTGGCCTTTACGGACCAGTTGCCCGACCCGGACCAGATTCCGCGAATTGTGGCCGTAGCGGGTGACGAAGCCGTGGCCGTGATCGACTTCGACTAGATTGCCGTAGCCGTCGCGCGGCCCCGACCAGACCACGGAGCCCGCGGCGACCGCCACCACCGGAGAACCGAGTTTGCCGGCGAAATCCAGCCCCTCGTGCATCGCCGGCCGCCCGGTGAACGGGTCGGTGCGGACGCCGAAAAACGAGGATAACCAGCCTTCGGCGACCGGCGAACCGGCCGGGTGGCCCTGGAGTGACAGGCCACGTCCTTGGAAAATATCTTCCAGAACGATAAGTTGACGCTCCCGATCCTTGATCTGGGTCGAGAGTTCTTCCAGCGCCTGCATGAAATCGGTCGGCGCGGGGTTCTCCAGCACCGTCGCCTCGACCGGGCCACCCTGGGCGGGCACCTGACCGAAGTTGAACTCGCCGCGATCCAGGTCGGCCAAATCGACCAAGCGCTGGCCCAAACCTTCGATACGCATGACCTGGGCCTGAATCTGCGCCACCCGCACGGCCAATGCGTCCAATTCTGTCGCTGCACACCAGCGCCACCAATCCCAGCAGCGGCAGGTAGATCCGCGGCCGGCTCAGATTGAGGCTGCCCGGTCTGCCGTCAGCCGTGGTAAATAAGATTATATTCATAGCGCCCAATCGTCTTTCGTCGTAGCCCCTTGCGGAATGCAAGAGCCAGGCCCAGTATCACTACATGTCGACCCGTACGTCACGATCTATAGCCAAAATTCTTGAGCAGGTTGGCAAATCCGACCCTGCGGGGCTGCCGCTTGAGGCCCGCCGACTGGCGGGCATCGAGCGTCAAGTCCAAGCCTGCCTGCCTCAGGAACTGGCGGATCACTGCCATCTTGCCGGCATCCGCGGCGGTTGCCTGCGTCTGGTCGTCGACAGCCCGGCCTGGGCCGCCCGATTGCGTTTCCACGAGCCGCGACTGATTCAGAACTGGGTCAAGCAGGGTGGCAGCGAAATCCGCAGGGTCCAGGTCAAAGTCGCGCCGCAACAGCAACCGCGCGCCCTGCCCATGCGAAAACTCACGCTGACAGCGGAGAATGCTCAACTGCTGGAACAAACCGCCAGGTGTATCGACGACCCACGTCTGGCGCAGGCGCTGTTAAGGTTGGCACGCCGCGGGGCAAGCCCGCGCCGTTGACCACACAGCGTTATCAGGAGACCGGCACCGGCTGCAGGAAAGAAATCGGTGCCGTGGCGGCATCTTCAAACGTCACTTCTTCCCACGCCGAGGCATCCGCCATCAAGGTACGCAACAGCTGATTGTTGATGGCATGTCCGGATTTGTGGCCATGGAACGCGCCGATCAGGCTGTGGCCCAGCAGATACAGATCGCCGATGGCATCGAGTATTTTGTGTTTGACGAACTCGTCTTCGTAACGCAGACCGTCTTCGTTCAACACCCGGTAATCGTCGACGACCACGGCGTTGTCCAGGCTGCCGCCCAGCGCCAGCTTCATTTCCCGCAAACGCTCGATGTCGCGCATAAAGCCGAAGGTGCGCGCGCGACTGACTTCGCGCACGAAGGACGTCGTGGAGAAATCGACTTCGGAACACTGTGCGTTGTCGCGGAAGGCCGGATGATTGAATTCGATGGTGAAGCCCACCTTGAAACCGTCGAACGGTTCAAAGCTCGCCCACTTGTCGCCGTCCTCGACGCGGATGGGACGCTTGATACGAATGAACCGCTTCGGTGCATTCTGTTCTTCGATACCCGCCGATTGCACCAAAAAGACGAACGGGCCCGCGCTGCCATCCATGATCGGCACTTCTGGCGCGCTGAGATCCACGTAGGCATTGTCGATACCCAGACCGGCCAGTGCCGACAACAGGTGTTCGACCGTCGAGATACGCACCTCACCCTTTATCAGGGTGGTGGACAACTGGGTATCGCCGACATTCTCGGGCGTGGCTTTGATTTCAACCGGTTCGGGCAGATCGACGCGCCGAAACACGATGCCGGTGTCGACCGCTGCCGGTCGCAGCGTCAGGTAAACTTTCTCGCCGGTGTGTAAACCGACCCCGGTGGCCCGGATGACATTCTTGAGCGTACGCTGACGGATCATGCTTACTTTGAATCCTTGAAAATCTGGAATAGCCGGTGGGTGGTCGGACGTGAAACTGGCGGCATACTACCACACCACCTCCGTAGCGAAAAGCAATAACGGCACCCGCTCGCGGGGTAACCCGCTGAACCCACGCACAAAGCTTAGGCCCGCTCATGCTCGATGCCAACTGAAAAGACCGCAACCGACCGTCCCGCCCGAGGAGACGAGGAGGCCGGACGACCGGCTGCGGCGACAACGCCTTAACGGATCTCAGTCAGCCTGGCGGCGCAGGAAGGCCGGGATGTCCAGGTATTCCAGATCCGTGTCGTAGTTGGGTTGCTGCATCGAAACATCGCCACCCACCACGCGCTTGCTACGCGCGAAGGTCGGGCGATCCAGCTGGTGATAATCCAGCTCGCCATCGGCCTTCTTCTCCGCGGCCGCCACCACCTTCATCTTGGGCTCTTCCGGAACCGGCGCCTTCAACTGCTGCGGCATACCCAGACCGGTCGCAACCACCGTGACGCGCAGTTCGTCGGTCATGTCTGGATCGATCACAGTGCCGACCACCACGGTCGCATTCTCGGAGGCGAACTCCTTGACCACGTTGCCGACCTCTTCGAACTCGCCGACGGTGACGTTCACCAGGATGCCGGCGGCACCCATCAGGTTCACATCTTCCAACAACGGGCTGGCAATGGCGGACTCGGCGGCCTCGCGGGCGCGGTCTTCACCGCTGGCGCGACCGGAACCCATCATCGCCATGCCCATCTCGGACATCACCGTGCGCACGTCGGCGAAATCGACGTTGATCAGACCCGGACGGGTGATCAGCTCGGCAATACCCTGTACCGCGCCCAACAACACATCGTTCGCCGATTTGAAGGCGTCCAGCAGGCTGACACTCTTACCCAGCACGGACATCAGCTTCTCGTTCGGGATGGTGATCAGGGAGTCCACATACTGGCTCAGTTCACGGATACCGCTCTCGGCGATCGCCATGCGTTTTTTCCCTTCGAACGGAAACGGCTTGGTGACCACGGCCACGGTGAGGATGCCCATCTCACGCGCGATCTGCGCCACCACCGGCGCAGCGCCCGTGCCGGTACCGCCGCCCATGCCGGCGGTGATGAACAGCATGTCCGCGCCTTGGATCACTTCCATGATGCGTTCGCGGTCTTCCATCGCCGCATGGCGACCGATATCGGGATTGGCGCCCGCGCCCAGGCCCTTGGTCATGCCCGAACCCAATTGCAACGCCACCCGCGCATTGATGTTCTGAAGCGCTTGCGCATCGGTGTTGGCGCAGATGAAATCCACGCCATCGATGCTGGCCTCGACCATGTGCTGCACGGCGTTGCCACCGCCGCCGCCCACACCCATTACCTTGATAACAGCGTTTTGGCTGTATGCATCCATCAATTCAAACATCGTCTCGTCTCCTCTTAATGCAACAGGGTTACTTCACTTAGGTGGTTCGCGCATTTTTACAAGAATGTGCTGCCGAGCTTTGGAGCCGAGGGCCAGACTCCAATCGTTGTCCCCGGCGGCACATTCCCACTTCTTTCAGCCCTCGGTTAAAAATTGCCTTGAAACCAGCTCTTCATCCGCCCCAGCACGCCACGCATACCGCGCCCGAACTGGGCCTCCATGCTGCGCTGATTACGGTTCTGATTGCCGAACAACAGCAGGCCGACGCCGGTCGCATAGATCGGATTGCGCACCACGTCGACCAGCCCCGCCACATACTGCGGCGTGCCCAGACGCACCGGCATGTGGAACACCTCTTCGGCGAGATCCACCAGGCCTTCCATCTTGGAACTGCCGCCGGTCATAACGATGCCCGCGGCGACCAGATCCTCGAACCCGCTGCGGCGCAATTCGGCCTGCACCAAGGCCAACAGTTCCTCATAACGCGGCTCGACGACTTCGGCCAGCGTATGCCGCGCCAGGCGCCGCGCGGTGCGGTCGCCCACGCTCGGCACCTCGATGGTCTCGTCGGAACTGGCCAGCTGCGCCAGCGCGCAGGCGTATTTGATCTTGATCTCTTCGGCGTACTGGGTCGGTGTGCGCAAAGCCACAGCGATATCGTTGGTCACCTGATCGCCGGCGATCGGGATCACCGCCGTGTGGCGAATGGAACCCTCGGTGAACACCGCGATGTCGGTGGTGCCGCCGCCGATGTCGACCAGACACACACCCAGTTCCTTCTCGTCCTCGGTGAGTACCGAGTGACTGGATGCCAACTGCTCCAGGATGATGTCGTCGACTTCCAGGCCACAGCGACGCACGCATTTAATGATGTTCTGTGCCGCGCTCACCGCGCCGGTCACCAGATGCACCTTGGCCTCCAGGCGCACCCCGGACATGCCCACCGGCTCGCGGATGCCTTCCTGGTTATCGATGATGAATTCCTGGGGCAGGATGTGCAGGATCTTCTGGTCGGCCGGGATGGCCACCGCACGCGCCGCGTCGATCACGCGCTCGACGTCGCCGGGGGTGACCTCTTTGTCGCGGATGGCGACGATGCCGTGCGAATTGAGGCTGCGGATGTGGCTGCCGGCGATGCCGGCATATACCGAATGGATCTGACAACCGGCCATCAGCTCCGCCTCTTCGATGGCGCGCTGGATGGAATGCACAGTGGATTCGATATTGACCACCACGCCCTTCTTCATGCCGCGCGAGGGGTGGGAACCGATGCCGATGATCTCGATACTGCCCTCGGGGGTAATCTCGCCGACGATGGCCACCACCTTGGACGTACCGATGTCCAGGCCGACGATCATGTTCTTCTCTGACTTCTTGGACATTCTGCTTCTCAGCCCTCTTGCTTCTGGCCGGCCGTCTCCGGCGACCGGTCCCAGCGCACCGCGAATCCATTGCTGTAGCGCAGATCCACCGTTTTCAATGCCCCCTCCCGTGCCGCGAACACCGTGGGATACACCCGCACGAAGCGTTGCAGGCGCATCAGTGCATCATCCCGGCCGAGCTTCAACTCCACGCCCGTGTCCAGTGTGAGTAACCAGGCACGGCGGTTATCGAGATGCAGTTGCGCGACATGTCGACCGATCGGTACCAACGCGCCGGTCATCGCGATATACATCTCCATCACGCGCCGGCGCAGTTCCTCCGGTCCATTCAGTTGCGGCAGCCGTGGCGGGATGCTCGCGGCATCCGGCGTGAACAGCTGTCCCTGCCTATTCAAGAGCGCCCGCTCACCCCAACGCGCCGCCGCCCGCTGCTCCACCACCCGTAACTTCAGCGTGTCCGGCCACACCCGCCGCAGCGTTACCGACTCGACCCAAGGCAACGACTCGGCCGCACGTCGAACCGCATCCGCATCGACAGTGAAGAACCCGCCGCGTGCCGTGGTCGACACCGCGGCTTGCAATTGCGCGATCGTCAACTTGCGCAATTCACCTTCGATGCGCACCGTGCGCAGCGGCATATTAGTCGGGTTCTGCAGCCACGTCACGCACCAAATTACAGTTCCCAACATCACCATCAATAACAGCATCTGCGCAGCGCGTTTCAACCACGGACGCAGACGTTCGCGCAATGGCACCGCCGGTTGTCTAGAGCGTGCTTGTCCTGCTGTTTTACGCATCGCGCCGCACCTCGCGCTGCTGCACGTCGCGCATGAAACTGTCTTCCAGAATGCGCAGCACCAGCGCATCGAAATCGATACCGGCCGCGCGCGCCGCCATCGGCACGAGACTGTGATCGGTCATGCCCGGCACCGTGTTCACTTCAATCAGATAGGGCTGACCGTTGCGGTCGCACATGAAGTCCACGCGCCCCCAACCGCTCGCCGCGACCGCGCGGAAGGCGCGTTGCGCGAGCGCACGCAACTGCAATTCTTCCGCCTCGGGCAAACCGCACGGGCAGTGATAACGGGTGTCGTCGGCGAAGTATTTGGCCTGGTAATCGTAGAAGGCATGCGAGGTTTCCAGACGGATCAGCGGCAACGCCTGCTCGCCCAGCATCGAGGCGGTGTATTCGCGACCGGTGATCCAGGATTCGGCGAGCACGGCGCGGTCGTACTGCATCGCCGTCTTCCATGCCGCGGCCAGGTCTTCCGCACGCTCGACCTTGCTCATGCCAATGCTCGAACCCTCGTGCGCCGGCTTGATCATCACCGGGAAGCCCAGTTCGGCTGCCACGCGACCGAGATCGGCCTCATTCTCCAGCACCAGAAATTTCGGCGTCGGCAAGCCGGCCGCCTGCCAGATCTGTTTGGTGCGGACCTTGTCCATGCCCAGCGCGGAGCCGAGCACGCCACTGCCGGTATACGGCAGACCGAGGGTTTCCAGCGCGCCCTGGATCACGCCGTCCTCGCCACCGCGGCCGTGCAGGACGATGAACACCCGCGCGAAACCGCCGCTACGCAGCGTTTCCAGAATCGAGTTGTCCACCACATCGACGCCATGGGCATCCACGCTCCCACGCAGCAAGGCCTCCAGCACGGCGCGGCCCGACTTCAGCGACACCTCGCGCTCGGCCGATGTCCCGCCGAACAGCACCGCCACCTTGCCGAAGCGCGCCACGTCGTTCATGCCGAAACACCCACGATGCGCACTTCGGTCTCCAGGCGCACACCCTGCTGTGCCGCAACGGTATCGCGCACCTGCGCGATCAGCGCCTCGATGTCCGCGGCACGCGCGCCGCCGGTGTTGATGATGAAGTTGGCGTGCTTCTCCGACACGCAGGCCTGACCGATGCAGCGGCCTTTCAGTCCACAGATCTCGATCAGCCGCGCCGCATGGTCGCCAGGCGGGTTGCGGAACACCGAACCGCAACTCGGCTGGTTGGTCGGCTGTGTCGCGCCGCGCCGCTCCAGCAATGCCTTGATGCGCGCCTGCGCGGCCGCGGTGTCGCCGGGCGCGAAACGTAAGCGCGCGGCAATGAACCATTCGTCGGCCGGGCCGCGCACATGCCGGTAACCAATTTCATATTCGCTTGGCTGGCGCAGCCGCCGCTCGCCGTGACGATCAATAGTCTCGACGGCGACCACGTACTGCCAGGTCTCGCCACCAAAGGCGCCCGCATTCATCGCCAGCGCGCCGCCCATGCTGCCGGGGATGCCGGCGAGAAACTCACCGCCGGTCAAACCCTGCTTGCTCATAAAGCGCGCCACCTTGGCACAGGTCACGCCGGCCTCGGCGCGCAAGGTATGTTCATCGAGCATGCGCAGATCGTTCATGCCGCCGAAGGTCGCGACGACCGTGCCGGGGAAGCCGCCATCGCGCACCAGCAGGTTGCTGCCGAGGCCCAGCCACAGCAGTTCCTCGTCGGCCGGCAGACCGGCGAGAAAATTCGCCAGATCGTCGAGATCGGCCGGCGTGTAGAACTGCCGTGCCGGGCCACCCACGCGCCAACTGGTGTGCCGCGCCAGCGCTTCGTTCGCGAGCAGCTCGCCGCGCAGCCGGGGTGCCTTCATCACCGCCATCATCCGCGCGTCCGCTCCCGTTTACGTTTGCCGCTCGTCGGTTTACGCGACACCTCCGGCGGCTTGTGTCCCGCAAGGCGTTCCGCATGCGCGGCCTCGACCAACCAGTGGCTACGCAGGGATTCGCCGCAGCCCATATGCAAACGCGGAATCGGTGTATTCATCACGTGCCCTCCTCTACAGCTGGCCCAGCGGCCGACCACAGCGTGGCCAGTTCCGCTGACATCGCGCCGATATCGCCGGCGCCCGCCATCAACAGCACATCGCCATCGGCCAACACACCGGGCAATACGTCCGGCAGATCGGCGACCGCATCCACGAACACCGGATCGACTTGGCCGCGCACGCGGATGGCGCGCGACAGCGCACGCCCGTCGGCACCGGCAATCGGCGCCTCGCCCGCGGCATACACCTCGGTCAATACCAACGCGTCGACCTCGGAGAGCACCTGGGCGAAGTCCTCGAACAGATCGCGCGTGCGCGTGTAACGGTGCGGCTGGAAGGCCAGCACCAGCCGCCGCTGCGGCCAGCCGTTGCGAATGGCGGCGATCACCGCGGCCAACTCGCGCGGATGATGGCCGTAGTCGTCGACCAGCAACACGCGGCCATTCGCGACCTGACATTCGCCGTACACCTGAAAGCGCCGACCGATGCCAGCGAAATGGGCCAGCGCGCTTTGAATCGCGCTGTCGGCGCAGCCGAGTTCGCTGGCAATCGCAATGGCGGCGAGCGCATTGAGCACGTTATGGCGGCCGGGCAGATTGAGCGTCACCGGTAATACGTCGTCACGGCCTTTGCGGTGGACGTTGAAATGCATCTGCATGCCGTTCTGGCTCAACTCGCTCACCCACAGATCCGCGCCAGCGGCAGCCTCGATCGCCCCGCTGTCGATCGCATAGGTGCGCACCGGGCGCGTGACCTGCGGCAGGATTTCGCGCACATGCGCATCATCGATGCACAACACGGCAAGTCCGTAGAACGGCAGGTGATGCAGGAATTCCACGAAGGTCTGGCGCAGCTTGCCGAAGTCGCCGCCGTACGTGGACAGGTGATCGGCATCGATGTTGGTGACCACGGCCACCATCGGTTGCAGATACAGGAACGAGGCATCGCTCTCGTCGGCCTCGGCGACCAGATAACGTCCGGCACCCAGGCGCGCGTGACTGGCGGCACTGTTCAATCGACCGCCGATGACGAAGGTCGGATCGAGACCGGCCTCGGCGAGCAGGCTTGCCACCAGACTGGTGGTGGTGGTCTTGCCGTGCGTGCCCGCGACCGCGATGCCATAACGGAAACGCATCAGCTCGGCGAGCATCTCCGCGCGCGGCACGATCGGAATACGCTGCTCGCGCGCCGCGGCGACTTCGGGATTGGCACTGTCGACGGCGCTGGACACCACCACCACATCGCAACCGGCCACCTGCTCGGCGCGATGGCCGACGAACACCGTCGCCCCCAGCGATTCCAGACGACGGGTGACGCCGTTGGCGCGCAGATCGGAACCCTGCACCGCATAACCGAGATTGCGCAGCACCTCGGCGATGCCGCCCATGCCGGCACCGCCGATGCCGACGAAATGCACGCGCTTCACGCGACCCATGCCCCGATCCATCCCGCCGGACTGCCCCGCAGTCGTGCTCGGCGTGCCGGCATTGTTCATGCGGCGTTCTCCAGGCGCGGCATGCGGCCGGCCAATTGCAGACAGTGTTCCGCCACCACGCGCGCGGCCTCGGGGTGCGCCAGAGCGCGTGCCGCCTCGGCCATACGCAGCAGTCGCGCGCGGTCGGCGCACACATCGCGCAACAGCGCGGCCAGCCCGTCCGCGTTGAGTTCGGCTTGTGGGATCAGCAGTGCCGCGCCGGCATTGACCAGATAGCGCGCATTACCGGTCTGATGATCGTCGACGGCATGCGGATACGGCACCAGGATCGCCGCCACACCGACGGCCGTGAGTTCGGCGATGGTGAGTGCGCCGGCACGGCACACCACCAGATCGGCCCAGGCATACGCGGCCGCCATGTCGTCGACGAAGGCATCAACCTGCGCCTCGACAGCCGCGCGCTGATACGCGGCGCGTGCCGCATCGACATGCTTCGCGCCGGCTTGATGCCGCACCTCGGGACGCTGTTCCAATGGCAACTGCGCGAGCGCCTGCGGCAGGGTTTCATTGAGCGCCTGCGCGCCGAGACTGCCGCCCAGCACCAACAGACGCGGCCGACCCGCGCGCATACCGAGACGTTCGCGCGGCGGCATCACTTGAGTAATCGCACCGCGCACCGGATTGCCTGTATGGATCGGCTTCACGCTCACCGGCAACGCCCCCGATAAGACACCCGGAAACGCCACCAGCACACGCGTTGCCAGCGGCGCGAGCAGACGATTGGTCAATCCGGCCACCGAGTTCTGTTCGTGGATCAGCAAGGGACGACGCAGCAGCCAGGCCATGAAACCACCGGGGCCGGTCACGAAGCCGCCCATGCCGAGCACCGCGCGCGGACGTGCGTGCAGCAGCACGCGACCTGCTTGCCACAGCGCACCGGCAAGCATGAACGGTGCGCTCAACACGCGCAGCACACCTTTACCACGCAGGCCGCGCACGCTGATCCAGGCCATCGGCAATCCGGCGGCGGGTACGACCTTCGCTTCCAAACCTTCCTGCGTGCCCAACCATAACACCGGCTGTCCGGCACGCCGCAGTTCGTCGGCCACGGCCAGCGCGGGAAACACATGCCCACCGGTACCGCCGGCCATGATCAGGATGGCGTCGCGCGGCCACGTGTTGTGCACGGCGGTATTCATGCCGGACTCCGCACAGACGCACGTCGCGGTGCCGGTCCGGGATCGGCGTTGGTCGGCAGCGTGTGCACCGAACAGCGCGTTTCGTAATCGATGCGCAACAAGATGGCGATGGCCATGCACATCACCATCAAGCTGCTGCCGCCGTAACTCAGCAACGGCAGCGTCAGTCCCTTGGTCGGCAACGCGCCCATGTTCACGCCCATGTTGATGACGCTTTGCAGACCCAACCACGTGCCGATGCCATAGG
Organism: Gammaproteobacteria bacterium; assembly: GCA_016214925.1. Classification (GTDB taxonomy): domain Bacteria; phylum Pseudomonadota; class Gammaproteobacteria; order Thiohalobacterales; family Thiohalobacteraceae; genus JAHJQQ01. The sequence continues at coordinate 3,305 of JACRMO010000169.1, read as the reverse complement.
CGAGGTAACCGGAGAAATGATCGCCGGCCTTCTGCGCCACGCTGCCGATGGAAAAGGCGCGCCATACCAGGAGGGTATACAGGGAGACCAGGACCAGCACGCCGAGCAGACCGAATTCCTCGGCCCACACCGCGAACACGAAGTCAGTGTGCGCCTCCGGCAGATAAAACAATTTCTGCACGCTGCCGCCCAGGCCGACGCCGGTCCAATGACCGCGACCGATGGCGATCAGCGATTGCGTCAACTGAAAGCCACTGTTGAACGGGTCTTCCCAGGGATGAATGAACGTCGTCAGGCGCTTCATGCGATACGGCGAGGTAATCGCCAGCAGGCTCATCGCCGCGACCGCCGAGCCGATCAACACCGCGAATTGCCACCAGCGCACACCGGCCAGGAACATCATCGCCAAGGACGTGGCTAGCAACACGACAGTTGCGCCGAAGTCCGGCTCCGCCAGCAACAGCACGCCGGCGAAGCCGAGCACGGCCATCGGCTTGATGAAACCGCTGACCTGATGGCGAACTTCCTCGGCATGGCGCACCAGGTAACCGGCGAGATACATGAACAGCAACAACTTGGCCGGCTCCGAGACCTGGATATTCACCGGTCCGAGTCCGATCCAGCGCGTCGCACCGTTCACCGAACGGCCGATGCCCGGGATCAGCACCACCGCCAACAGCGCCAGCGCGAGCAATAAGACCGGCACGCCCGCGCGCGCCCAATGCGCCATGCGCACTCTGAATATCACAGCGCCCACGCCGAGACCGGCCAGCAGATAGACGCCCTGACGCAGCGCGTAATAGAAGGGATCGCCCAATTGCCGGTCCGCGGTCGTGATGGAGGCCGATGTCACCATCACCAGACCAATCGCCAACAGCGCCGCGACCACGCCGATCAATTGCAGATCCAGGCGCGGACAGCGCAGGCCCGACGCGCGACTATTCAGTCGCGCAGTGCCGCGCGCACCGCCATGGACCTGGGCTGCGCTCGCCAGATTCATTTGACGACTCTCCGCACGGCGTCCATGAACACGTCGCCGCGATGATCGTAGCCTTTGAACATGTCGAAGCTGGCGCAGGCCGGCGATAGCAACACCGCATCGCCGGGCCGCGCCTGTTCCGCCGCGGCCTGCACGGCCGCCTCCATGCTGTCGGCGCGCACGAGTGTGGTCATACCCTGCAATGCGGCCTCGATCAGCGGCGCATCTTCACCGATCAACACCACTGCACGCAGACGGCCTTCAAGACCCTCGCGCAGCAGGCGGAAGTCGGCGCCCTTGCCTTGCCCGCCGGCGATCAACACCACCGGACGATCCATGCCCTGCACGGCCGCCAGCGTGGCGCCGATGTTGGTACCCTTGGAATCGTTGTACCAGACCACGCCGTTGGCCTCGGCCACCCACTGGGTGCGGTGCGGCAAGCCACCGAAGGTGCGTAGCGTTTCGAACATGGCCTCGCGCGGCAGACCCGCGGCATCGCCGAGCGCCAGCGCCGCCAGTGCGTTGCTGAGGTTGTGGCGCCCGGGCATGCGAATCTCGTCGACCGGCAACAGGCGTTCGCCGCCGCGCATCAGCCAACTGCGTCCCTCGACGTCGCGCACGCCGTAATTGCCCGCGCCATCATTACCCGCACTGGGCGGCTGCACGCCGAAGCCGATGTGTGTGCGTTGCGCATCCGCGAGCCGCGCGGCGTAGCTATCGTCGAGATTGATGATTTGAATCTCGGCATTGCGATAGATGCGTTGCTTGGCCTTGGCGTAATCGTCCACGCCGCTGTAACGGTCCAGGTGATCCGGACTGATGTTGAGGATCACCGCGGCGCGTGCCGCCAGCATGAACGTGGATTCCAGCTGGAAGCTCGACAGCTCCAGCACGTACAGATCGGGTTCCACCTCATCGACCGGCAGCAGATCCAGCGCCGGCGTGCCCAGGTTACCACCGACCTTGGCGTTAACCCCGGCGACGCGAGCCATTTCACCCACCAGCGTCGTGACCGTGCTCTTGCCGTTGGAACCGGTGATGGCGATCACCGGCGCCTTCGCCGCACGCGCGAACAGCTCGATATCGCCGATGATCTCGACGCCACGCGCGCGCGCCTCGCCGATGAGCGGATGCTTGAGCGACACGCCGGGACTGACCACGATCTGCTCGGCGTTGGCGAAGGCATCGGGTTCGAAGCGGCCGAGGAACAGCGCCACGTCCGGCAGATCGTCGCGCAGCGCGGCGAAACCCGGTGGATCCTGGCGGTCGTCGGTGACCGCGACCTGATGGCCTGCGCGCGACAGATAGCGTGCGCAGGACAATCCCGTCTTGCCCAGACCAACCACCAGCACTTTCTTCGGCGCCTGCGCATTCATGATCTTGGGCTGCTTCGCCGTCATCGCCATCATCGCTTTCAGTAAACCAGCCACATGATCGACATGACCAGGAAGGTCAGGCCGACGATTTTCATTTGATAACCGACATTCATTCCGCAACCTCCTAGCGGATCTTCAACGTCGCCAAGCCGACCAATACCAGGATCACGGTGATAATCCAAAAACGCACGATCACGCGCGGCTCGGGCCAGCCTTTCAATTCGAAGTGATGGTGCAGCGGCGCCATGCGGAAGATGCGCCGACCGGTCAGCTTGAACGAAGCGACCTGGAGAATGACCGAGACCGTTTCCATCACAAACACGCCGCCCATCACCAGCAGCACCAGTTCCTGACGCGCCAGCACCGCCACAATGCCCAGCGCCGCACCCAGCGCGAGCGCGCCGACATCACCCATGAACACCTGGGCCGGATAGGTGTTGAACCGGAGAAATCCCAGGAGACCGCCCAGCACCGACACCATCAGCAGCAGCAGCATCTGGTCGTTCGCCTGGTAGGCCAGATAGGTGATCCCGGCGAAACTGATCAGCGACAATCCGCCGGCCAGCCCGTCCAGTCCGTCGGCAAGATTCACGGCGTTCGTCATCCCCACAATAACGATCATGGTGATCGTCGCCGCGGCCCAGAACGGAAGCGCCTGATCGTCGACGAAGGGCATCGCGGTCACTCGCACGCCGGCATAGGCCACGACGATCGCCGCCGCAATAATCTGTCCGGCGAATTTCATCCGGTGGTCGAGCCCCACCCGGTCGTCCCACATCCCGAACAACAGAATCACCACACCGCCCGATAGACTGGCCAGGATCATCCGGTCCTGAGGCGCCCAGAGCAGCACCGCCGCGATCGTGCCGACCGCAAACGCAATCCCGCCCACTTTGGCAATCGGCTCCGTATGCATCCGGCGGTCGCGCGGCACGTCGATGCACTGAAAG
>JACRMO010000167.1 GCA_016214925.1 Gammaproteobacteria bacterium | reverse complement strand
TCCATCACCAATTCCTCGGGACGGCTATAGGGCACTTGCAGTTCGTAGCCGCCGTCGTCGAGCACGGTGCCTTGCTGTTGTGGATGCCACTGTTCGTCCGCGACCCATTTCGCGGCGGTGGAGGTGAAGCGCAGCACGGCCGTGGCCGTGGGTGTTCCTGCGAAGATGCCGTAGGCGCTGGCGAAATGTTGGTCGAGTTCGTCGTCGGGGAATTCGCGCGTGGGTTCGTCGAGGGTTTCGATGGGTTGCAAACGGTCGAGGGCGAAATGCCGGAAGTTGTCGCGCAGGTGGCACCAGGTGTCGAGATACCAGTTGCTGCGGTAGTAGACCAAGCGTTGCGGGGAGACGGTGCGTTCGGTGGTCTCGTCGCGGGCGCGGCCGTGGTAGAGGAGACGCAGTTGTTTGCGGGTGATGACGGCGGTGGCTACCGTGCGGAAGACGTCGAGGTCCGAAGGGCGCGCTGCCATTTGCAGGAGACGGACGCGGCGGGCGATGTCGGTGTGCCCGGCGTTGCGGTGCGCGAGCAGTGCTTTCAAGCGTTCGCGGATGGGTGCCAGATAAGGTTCGAACAGGCCCGGCTGAAGGGCGTCGAGCAGTTGGTGCGAGATGAGTAGGGCGTGGAGTTCGTCGGGGCTGAACCAGAGACCGGGGAGTTCGAAGCTGTCGCGTTCGGGTCCGGTGTAATGAAAGCCGTTGCGGGGGCGGTCGTATTCGATGGGTGCGCGCAGTTCGTCGCGCAGTTCGGCGATGACGCGCCTTGCTGTGCGTTCGGAGCAGCCGAGTTCCTCCCGGATGCGCGTCAAGGCCACCGGCACACGCCGGTTGCGGAACAGGTGGTGCAGTTTGTAGAGACGGTTGAGCTTGTCCATGTTGCCTTGGGTATGGGCCGGTGGGCCAAGCGACAGGTCCGGTGTCGCGGTGTGTTGTTTGTGGGGTAGGGTACCGCCGGGCGTTGTACGGGGGAATCCCCGGCCAGGCTTGGCGTCGTCCGGGCAGGCTGGTATAAACGCCGCTTCGTTTTCCAGCCTGGGTTTCGCTCGCATGTCGCATCCGCATTTGCCTATCTTTAATGCCTCCCTGGAAACCTTCGATGAGTTGGTCATCCAGGCCTCGCAGCAACGCCCGGTGCTGGTCGATCTGTGGGCCGACTGGTGCGCGCCCTGTGTCGTGATCGCGCCGATTTTGGAAAAGGTGATCGCCGAATATGCGGGCAAGGTCGTACTGGTGAAGATCGAGGTCGACGACGGTGACAATATGAAGATCGCCGGGCGCTATCGGGTGCGCGGGTTTCCGACCATTCTGCTGTTCGAAGACGGCGAGGAGCGCGGCCGCTTCACCAGTGCGCGGCCGGCGCATTTTGTCCGCGATTTCATCGCCCAGCACAGCCGCATCCCGGTTTAGCCGGGCTTTCCGCAAGGGGCGCTGGATTCGCGCGCTGACGCCGCCGGGCAGTATCGGTCGATACCGGCCGATTCGGCCAGCCACGGTAACGAAACCTTGGCATTTGAGGGCAGGTCGCTGCGGCGGTATGATGGGCTTGCGTGTGGTGCGGGGCTAGGCCGGTATCGTCCGATTCCGGTCCGCGCGGATAATTAATTAGACCCCGCTGGCGAGAACGGCATGACCAGAATCATCGCGGTGACCAGTGGCAAGGGCGGAGTCGGCAAGACGCATCTCAGCGTCAACCTGGCACTGCAATGCGCGCGTGCGGGTCTGCGTGTCGGTCTGTTCGATGCCGACCTCGGTCTGGCCAATGCCAATCTGCTGCTCAAACTCACTCCACAACAGACGCTCGGCGATGTCATCGCCGGCACTGCGCGTTTACAGGACATCGTGCTGTCGGCGTATGGGATCGATATCATCCCCGGCAGTTCCGGGGTGATGGAAATGGCGGATTTGCCCGTGGTGTCCCTGCGGCGTCTGGGCGATGAGTTCAGTGCGCTGCCGGACTACGACCTGATGGTGTTCGATACCTCCTCGGGCGTCGCCAGTAATGTACTGGCCTTCGCCGTTGCGGCGTCGGAGCTGCTGTTGGTCATTACCCCGGAGCCGACCGCGCTGACCGATGCCTACGCACTGGTGAAATTGCTGCAACGCCAGCATTACCCGGGCCGTATCCAGGTGGTGGTAAACCAGGCCCACTCCGAACGCCAGGCCATGCACACCTTTGAGAAATTCCGTGAAGTCGTGCGCGTGTATCAGGGCTTGGAGCTGCCTATGCTGGGCTGGATACCGTTAGACCCGCAGGTAACTGAAGCCGCGCGCGCGCAGATACCGCTGACACGGTTCGAATCGCGGGATTCCCTGAGTGGATCGGGGCGTGGTCCGGCGTGGAGCCCGGCGGCCCGGGCCATCGCGGATCTGGCCGCGCGCCTGATCGAGCAGGCGCCGACCGCGGGCGACGATACTCTGCATGCGTTCTGGATGCGCCTGACTGGCTTACCGCCGGAGGCTATTGCTACGCCCGAAGTGACTCCCGAGCTGCAGAGGTTGCCGCGCCGGCCCAGTCGCAACCGATGACGTTGGCAAAAGGACGCGCCCCGGAGAATTCCAGGGGCCGGCGTGCCGGCGAAAGCGCCGCGCCGGCGCGCATCGTGCGCAATGCACAACGCGCCACGCCCATCGACGCCTTACAGTTGCGTCGGGTGGTCGGACGTATGCTGGTCAAGACGATGCCGGGCGCGGACGTGATGACGGCGGAGCCCGTGCATATCGCCGTGGATCAGATACAGCTGGATGCCAGCAACGAATTCAGTTTGCGTGCGGGCCGCTATACGCGGATCTCCCTGCACTGCAACCATATCCAGTCACCGGACAGTTTCATCGAAGAGATCTTCGCGACTTGCGATATTACCGGCTGTAAGGTGCGGCACCTGGGAACCCATGTGCGCTATTGGCTGACCGATGGACGCGATGGCTGCATTCTGCTCGACGGCGACGATTACGATCGTAATTGTGTGCGCGTGTACATGGCGGCGGGTGGCAACACGCTGATAGCCCTCGAGGACGCTGAACCAGAGCCGATCCCCAGCCTGCGGCGTATCCCGCCGGAAGGCGGCACGGCCGTCACGCCGAAACAGTTGCTAGAAAAATTTCCGCATCAAGCGGTGTACAGTGAGACCACGGAAGGCGAACGCGTAGAGCTATTCCGCTTATTGCGACGCGATCAAGCACCGTTGTTGTGTGCCTTTCATCATGCCGGCAGCGAAACCGCCGCCGGTGCATTGCGCGAACGCTCGCCTTAGAAATCAGAAGTCTTCACACCAGAGTCCACAGAGGGCGCAGAGATTGTTTGGCGTAGGTCACGCTCAGTGATCTCTGTGGCCTCCAGTGCGAATGACAGCATCAGGACTTATTTCGCGGCCGCTTTCTTGACGTCGATCTTCGCGCCCTTGCGCAGGTCGCCGATATACGCTTCCACGCGCTGATTCTGCGCAAACATCTGCAACTGCTCCTTGACGCTGTCGAAGGTCGGCGGCGCTGTTTTGCGGGTGTCTTCCAGTTGGATGACGTGCCAACCGAACTGCGTTTTCACCGGCTTCTTGGTGATCTCGTCCTTCTTCATCTTGGCGACCGCCTCGGCGAACGGTTTCACCATCTGATCGGCGCTGAACCAGCCGAGATCGCCGCCCCCCTGCTTGCCACTGGGATCTTTGGATTGACCAGGATGTGGCGGGCCTTGTATTCGTGCCCGTCATGATTCTTCATGCGCTCGTCGTAGAGTTTCTTGAGCTCCGCATCGCTGACGGGATGGGTGGCAACGTATTCGCGCATGCTCACCCCGACCAACAGACTGCGGCGTTGCCATTCCAGCTGCTTGATGACATTCGGGCGTTTGTCGATATTGTGCTTTTCGGCGTCCTGGGTAACCAGTTCGATGTTGATCAACTGTTCGAGGGCGGCGTCGCGGCTGACCGGTTCGGCGCCGGGATTGCGGCTGAGCTGCGCGCCGAAGACTTGCAGCATCTCTTCGGTGATTTCGCTGCCGTTGACGGTGGCGACGACAGTGATGGGCGCTGTGTTCGGCGTGTCGGCGGCCATGGTCGGGGCAGCCAGTCCCAGCAGCAGCAATGTCACTAAGCGGGTGGCCTTGATTGTCTTCATGCGTACAGTTCCTTAGCTAAGGTTGAGTGCCAGCCGGGCACCTGCGGTTTGCGTAATTCCCAAGAATAATGACATCAGGCTTCGTCCGGGGTCTTGGCCTGGATGCTCAGCGCATGGATCTCCTCGTGCATGGCGTCACCGAGGGCGTCGTAGACCATGCGGTGGCGTTGGACCAGCGACTTCCCGGAAAATTCCCGGGTGACGATCCGCACATTGTAATGGCCGCCACCGCTGCGGGCGCCGGCGTGACCGGCATGTTTGGCGGAATCATCCTGGATCTCCAGTTCGGTGGGGGCGAGCGCGGCGGTCAGGCGCTGACGAATCATGGCAACGCGAGCTTCATTCATCAGGGCAGTACCTTCTTGAACGGTTTGACTTGCACATCGGCATACACACCGGCGCTGAGATACGGATCGGCGTCGGCCCAGGCGCGCGCGGCGTCCAACGATGCGAACTCGGCGACCACCAGGCTGCCGGTGAAACCGGCGGGTCCGGGATCGTTGCTGTCGATGGCCGGATGCGGTCCGGCGAGGATCAGGCGTCCTGCGTCGCGCAGTGTTTCCAGGCGCGCCAGATGCGCCGGGCGCGCGGCCAGACGTTTCTCCAGCGAGTCGGTGTGATCGCGGCTGATGATGGCGTAGAGCATCAGGATTTTTCCTCGTGATCGGGATGCTCCTGAATGAAGCGGGACAGTACAAAACCTTGGCCGAGGACGAACGCCAAGGTCAGCCCCATCAGGCCGAACAGTTTGAAATTGACCCAGGTTGCTTCGGCGTAGTTATAGGCGACATACAAATTCACGAAACCCATGGCGATGAAGAACAGCGCCCAGGCCAGATTGAGTTTCATCCAAACGCCGCGGGTGGTTTGAATGGCATGACCCATCATGCGCTCGATGATGCATTTGTCGCCGATGAACTGGCTGCCGAGGAAGGTCAGGGCGAACAGCCAGTAGGCCACTGTTGGTTTCCATTTGATGAACACCGGATTGTGCAGCAGCAGCTAATGAGATGCATCTTCTCGATGCGGCGGTGACGCAACCAGAACAGCGCGACCTGGGCGATGGTCGAGACGATGGCGGTGGCGGTGGCGGCATAGATGCCGTACAGCTTGTAGGCCACGAAGAACAGCAGAATGGGGAAAAAGTCGTACAGAATTTTCATGCGTCGGGGTATCGCGGCTTATCAATGCAGGGTGGATTTGTGACTTTCGCGACGGTGGTCGCTGGGTCGTGTGCCGGGTGTGCGTACCGGGTGCGCGGCGGCGTGTGCCGCGGGCGTGTCCGCGACGGCGTGTCCGCAGCGCGTGACATCGCCGGGCAGATGCCGCAGCAGACGCGCGTGCGCGTGTTGTATCAGATCGTCCCGCTGTGTGCATTGGGCGGCATCACACAGTTGCAAATGCAACAGACGCCAGGGATCGCGCGTATCGCCCCGGTCATGCGTGTGCAGGCGTGTTGCCAAATTATCGACCAAGGTCAACATCACGGTGGTGAGTTCCACGGGATCGACCCGGGCGGCCACATCGCGGCTGTCCAGCTGCGCCAAGTCCTCCACCAGCGCGGCGAGGTCGGGAATATCTCCGCCGTGCCGTGCGACCCAATAGGCGAAGCCAATGTGGAGCATGGCTCGTTGCGTGCTGCGTATCGGTTCGTTCGGGTCCAGACACTCGACGGCGATATTCAACAGCCGGTAGGCCGACGCGCCCAGCACCGTTGCGGACTGCGCGGTCTCATCCGCCGGGAGCGGCGCTTGGTTCTCCAGGCGGGTCATCGCCTCGATCACGCGGCCGAAGGCGCCGACGATCGGGGCGGTGTTTTCCTGTGCCGGTTCGATATGCGCGCCCAGCAGCAACTCGGCGAGCAGTTCGCCAAGATGTTCCTGTAGTTGGTCGAGATCCAGGGGTAGCGGTCCCATGCCGAGCAGATCAGTCCTGTGTTCAACGAGGCGCCATGGTACCGCATTTCCGCCGCAACGCCGATGACCCCCACTGATTCCCGGGATCCCGGGGACTCGCGAGCTCACCCGGGGGCGCGTGGGTATCCCCGGCTGTTTCCGCGTGATATTCGGTGCGCGATCGGCAACGGGACTGGGGTAGAATGACCGGATGTCCCTGCATTATGACCTGCATACCCATTCCCGCGCTTCCGACGGCACTCTGACCGCCACGGAATTGGTGCAGCGCGCGTGCGCCGTCGGTGTGGACGTGCTGGCCCTGACCGACCACGACAGCGTCGATGGCTTGGCCGAGGCCCGCGCGGCGGCGGTCGGGACGCCACTGCGGCTGATCGCCGGCGTCGAGGTTTCCGTGACCTGGAATGCCCAGACTGTGCATATCGTGGGTCTCAACGTGGACCCGGACAATGCCGTGTTCCGCGCCGGTCTGGACGGTTTGCAGACCTTCCGCGACTGGCGTGCCGAGGAAATCGGTCGACGTCTGGCCAAGGCGGGTATTGCTGATGCCTTTGCCGGCGCGCGGCGGTTTGCCAGTGGGCGCATTGTCAGCCGCACGCACTTCGCGCATTTTCTGGTCGAGCAGGGTCGGGCGCGTACGGTGCGCGAGGTGTTCAAGAAATTTCTGGTGAACAACAAGCCGGGGTATGTGCCCGGCGAATGGACGACCCTGGAACAGGCGCTCGGTTGGATCCACGCCGCCGGCGGCGAGGCGGTGGTGGCGCATCCGGCCCGCTACCCGCTCACGGCGACTAAATTGCGCCGGTTGCTGGGCCAGTTCAAAGAATGTGGCGGCGTGGCCATCGAAGTGGTGTCCGGCAGTCATACCACCGACGATATGCAGCGTATGGCCGGGGTGGCACGCACGCTCGGACTGCGCGCCTCGCGCGGTTCGGATTATCACGGCCCGGAAAATCCCTGGGTGGAACTCGGGCGCATTCCCATGTTGCCCGAAGGTTGTGTCCCTGTGTGGCAGGGCTGGGATGTCCCGGCGATCGCGGTCAATCAGTAAGCAGTGTTCAGCTCCCGAAATCACTCATCCACACTCTCGAATCCTACCCATGAGTCAGTTCTTCGAAATCCATCCGGACAATCCGCAGAAGCGGCTGATCCACCGTGCGGTGGAAATTCTGCGCGAAGGCGCGGTGATCGCCTATCCAACCGATTCGAGTTATGCGCTCGGTTGCATGATCGGCGACAAGAGTGCGATGGAAACCATCCGCCGCATCCGGCGCCTCGACGACAAACACAATTTCACGCTGATGTGCCGCGACCTGTCCGAGATTGCGACCTATGCCAAAGTCGACAACAGCGCCTTTCGCCTGCTCAAGGCGCATACGCCGGGACCGTACACATTCATTTTCAAAGCCACCCACGAGGTGCCGCGTCGGTTGCAGCACGCCAAACGCCGCACCATCGGCATCCGCATTCCCAATCATCCCATCGCCCAGGCGCTGTTGGAGGATCTGGGCGAACCACTAATGAGCACGACGCTAATCCTGCCCGGCGAGGATTTGCCGGAAGTCGATCCGCATGCCATCCGCGATCGCTTGGAACATGAACTCGGCCTGGTCATCGATGGCGGCGGTTGTTCGCCCGAGCCGACCACGGTGCTCGACATGACCGAAGGCGCGCCGCAGCTGGTGCGCGCGGGTCTGGGCGTGGTCGAGGCCTTCATCTGAATCAAGGTATACTGCGCCAATGCATGGACTGAATGTCATTCAATACGCCGCCATCATGGCGCTCCCGCTGTTGTTCGCGATCACGGTCCACGAAGCCGCGCATGGCTGGATGGCGCGACGGCTGGGGGACCGCACCGCGGAGATGCTGGGGCGCTTGTCCTTGAACCCGATCAAGCATATCGATCCGATCGGCACCATTCTGATTCCCGGCATCTTGCTCATCGCGGGCGGCTTCATTTTCGGCTGGGCCAAACCGGTACCGGTCGATCCGCGCAATCTTGCACATCCACGCCGTGATATGGCGGCAGTGGCCGCCGCCGCTCCGCTGGCAAATCTGGCTATGACGTTCATCTGGGCCGTGATCGCCAAAATCGGTTTGACCTTGGTGACGATCATGCCGTGGCTGGGCTTACCGCTGTTGCTGATGGGCAAGATCGGCATCAACTTGAATGCGATTCTGATGATTCTGAATCTGCTGCCGCTGCCGCCGCTCGACGGCGGCCGCGTGCTGGTGGGCTTGTTGCCGGATCGTCTCGCGGATACCGTCTCGCGTATCGAACCGTATGGCCTGTTCATCCTGGTGGGTTTGATGATCACCGGGATGCTCGGGCAATTCATCGGTCCGCAGGTGGCTTTGCTCGAACGCCTGTTGGTGACGTTGGTCGGGATTTAGACTCGCGTAGCCTGGGTTGAACGAGGTGAAACCCGGGTTTCGCTATCGTTCGACCCAGGCTACATGTAAGAAGAAACGTGAGAGGTGAACCGAGTGAGTTCCGTCATTCCGCACAATGCGCGCGTGCTGTCCGGCATGCGTCCGACCGGTCAGCTGCACCTGGGGCATTACCACGGCGTGCTCAAAAACTGGGTCAAGTTGCAGCATGAATACGCATGCTATTTCTTCGTCGCGGACTGGCATGCGCTGACCACGCATTACGAATCGTCCAGCATCATCGCCCAGAGCGTCTGGGAGATGGTGATCGACTGGTTGGCGGCCGGTGTGAATCCCGGCACCGCCAAGCTGTTCATTCAATCGCGCATACCGGAGCACGCGGAACTGCATTTGCTGTTGTCCATGGTGACGCCGCTCGGCTGGCTGGAGCGCGTGCCGACCTACAAGGATCAACAGGAGAAGCTCAAGGAAAAGGATCTCGCCACCTACGGCTTCCTCGGGTATCCGCTGCTGCAAAGCGCCGACATCCTGATCTACAAGGCGCAGGGCGTGCCGGTCGGCGAGGATCAGGTCGCGCATGTCGAACTGACGCGCGAGGTCGCGCGCCGCTTCAATCATCTCTATGGGCGCGAGCCGGACTTCGAAGACAAAGCCGAAGCGGCCATCAAGAAGATGGGCAAGAAGAACGCCAAGCTGTATCGCGAGGTGCGTAAGCGCTATCAGGAGCAGGGCGATACCGCGGCGCTCGACGTGGGCCGCGCGCTGCTGGAAGAACAGCAGAATCTCACCATCGGCGATCGCGAGCGTCTGTTCGGTTATCTGGAAGGCAGTGGCCGCATCATCCTGCCCGAGCCGCAGGCGATGCTGACACCGGCGTCGAAGATGGTCGGACTCGACGGCCAGAAGATGTCCAAGTCCTACAACAACACCATTGCCTTGCGCGAAGACCCGGAACAGGTCACACACAAGCTGCGCACCATGCCCACCGACCCGGCACGCGTGCGCCGCACCGATCCGGGCACGCCGGAGAAATGCCCGGTATGGTTGCTGCATCAGGTCTATAGCGGTGACGGCGTGCGCGAGTGGGTGCGTCAGGGCTGCACCAGCGCCGGCATCGGTTGTCTGGACTGCAAACAACCCATCGTGGATGCCGTGCTCGCGGAACTCGAACCGATCCGTGAACGCGCCGAGCAGTACATCAGCAATCCCAGTCTGGTGCGCAGCATCGTGGAGGAAGGTTGCGATGCCGCACGTAGCGTGGCGCGCGAGACCTTGCAGGAAGTCAGAACGGTGATGGGGCTGAGTTATAAATAAACTAGCGAAGGTCTGATCGATACATTGAAGACGTCATCCTGGCGAAAGCCAGGATCCAGTAACCGCCTTATTGCGAACTACTGGATTCCGGATCTTCGCTACGCTACATCCTGAATGACGGGTTAATCAGCACTTCTCTAGCAGACTATCAAGCACTGGATGTAGCGGCCTCGCGGCGATGCTTGAGATAGCCGATCGCCAGCGGCAATAGCGACAGCGCGATGATCGCCAGGATCACCAGCGTCAGATTGTTCTTAATGAACGGCAGATTGCCGAACCAATAGCCGGCCAGCGTGAGCGAGCCGATCCACAGGCAGCCGCCGGCGAGATCCAGCAGAAAATACCGCGCGTAGGTCATGCGTGCCACGCCGGCGACGAACGGGGCGAAGGTGCGTATCAGCGGCAGAAAGCGCGCGATGATAATGGTCTTGCCGCCGTGGTGCTCGAAGTACGCATGAGTCTTGTCGAAGGCCGCGCGGTTGAAAAAACGCGATTGCTCCCAGCGGAACACGCGCGGTCCGAAGTAATGACCGATCCAGTAGTTGGTGTTGTCGCCGAGGATTGCGGCTGCCAGCAACACCGTCATCAGAATCCCGATATCCAGCCCGCCTGTCGCGCCGCTGCTCGCCGCCAGCGCGCCGGCCACGAATAACAGCGAATCGCCCGGCAGAAACGGTGTGACCACCAAGCCAGTCTCGCAAAAGATGATCAGGAACAAGATGCCGTACACCCAAGTCCCGTAGTCTGCCAGCAGTGCGGCGAGATGGGTGTCGAGATGCAGGACGATGTCAATCAATTGGGTGATAAATTCCATGGGCACGGGATATCAATAAGGGCTCGGGGACGGCATTATAGCCGAAGCCGCCACCAGGCACGCGCAGTGAATAGTGCCCGCCCGGTGAACTGCGTTCTTGGAGGAAGAACCCGCATGTACAAAATTTTGCTCCCGGTCGCGGCTGCGTTGTTGATCGCGGCCTGCGGTAAACCGCCCGCGCCCCCCGCGGAAACGGTCCGTCTGGTCAAAGTCCTCGATGTGACCGCGCAGGTGCGCAACTCAGCATTGGCCTTGGCGGGCGAGGTGCGCGCACGCTACGAAAGCCCGTTGGCATTTCGGGTCGGTGGCAAGGTGGTGGAACGGGATGTGAATCTGGGGGATATCGTGAAGGCCGGTCAGACACTGGCGCGGATCGAGGCCACCGATTACGACTTGGCCGCGCGTTCGGCGGCTGAGGCGGTCGCCGCGGCCCGTGCCGATCTCACCTTCGCCGAGGCGGAACTCAAACGCTTCCGCGCATTGGTGGAGAAGGGCTACATAGCGGCGACGGCATTGGATCAAAAGCAGGCCGCCGCCGACGCGGCCCGCGCCCGCTTCAAGGCCGCCGAGGCCGCGCACACCGAGGCGGGCCGACAGGTGGGATACACCACACTCACGGCCGATGCCGACGGCGTGATCACCGCCCTCGATGTGAATGTGGGGCAGGTGGTCGGCGCCGGTCAGAGCGTGGTGCGCATTGCGCGTGATGGCAACCGCGAGATTGAAGTGAATGTACCCGAGGCGAGCCTATCCCAAGTACGCGGCGCGCGGGCATTCAAGGTCACGCTCAACGCGCGGCCCGATCAGGTATACGCAGGCACGCTGCGAGAATTGTCCGCCGCGGCCGATCCACTGACCCGCACCTATGCCGCGCGCATCGCGGTCGATACGGCTGAGGCCGCGTTGCAACTCGGCATGAGCGCCACCGTCAGCGATGTCCAGAACGGCGTGACGGTGTTGCGCTTGCCGCTGTCCGCGGTGGCCAGTCGCAACGGCAAGCCGCAGGTCTGGAAATTGGATGCGACGACATCGACGGTGCATGCCGTGGATGTGCGCACCGGTGCGCTCGATGGCGACGGTTTCAGTCAGGCGGAGCTGCGCCACTG
>JACRMO010000166.1 GCA_016214925.1 Gammaproteobacteria bacterium | reverse complement strand
CGCCGCCCGCCGGCACTACCGCAGCCAGCGCCCGATAACGCGCCGCGCGCGCCGCGGCTTCCGGGCTTTCACCGGGTTGAGGCTGAGCCTGCACTGAGATCACCCGATAGTCGATGCCGAGTGATGCGCACACCGCACGGCAATGTTCCGCCCAGGCGGGCGCATCCGGTTGAAGGTTGTGATTAACGTGCAGCGCGCCCAAGGACGCGGGAAGCTGCTCACGCCGCGTAGCCAGCGCGTGCAACAAGGTCTGCGAATCCAAACCGCCGCTGAAAGCGACCCAATAACCGGAAGCGTCCGGCGCGAGAGCAAGGATTCTAGTGATGAGCGGGTCGGCAGTGAAAGGCATGCCGGGAATGGTAGCAGGTGCCGGGAAAGATGGGGGTAGCCCCGAATCCCAGCGCCACGGATAGAGGTTCACCGCAGTCGATACTTAATTCGAGTCCAAGCCCATTTTTCTTGCGCGCCTGTAGGTAATTCACCTATTTTGACAGCCATGATGACCGGCACTATTGACCCGAAGTAGCCGGGATGAAAAGATCTAACCAGAACGAGAAGGGCATGAGACCTGAGAAAATAACAAGCCAGCCACATGCAGTTGGTTCCGAGAGTATCCCTATGAAAACTACCTCCATCAGCACGCTCTGTGCGTGTGCGCTAGCGCTTGCTGTTACCATGCCGGCTGAAGCCGCACTGGTCAGTGTCCTCGGCGGTCAAGCTATCAACGACACCGACCTTAATGTCACCTGGGTGGCCGACGCCAATCTGGCGGCAACCAACACCTTCGGGCTT
Source organism: Gammaproteobacteria bacterium (assembly GCA_016214925.1). Lineage (GTDB taxonomy): Bacteria > Pseudomonadota > Gammaproteobacteria > Thiohalobacterales > Thiohalobacteraceae > JAHJQQ01. The sequence continues at coordinate 2,199 of JACRMO010000166.1, read as the reverse complement.
ACGTATGGGCTTGATCTTGGCCCGAACGGTGGTGTGACCAACTATGGCCCAAGCATCATCGCCACCGATGGCACTATGACCTGGGGCGGCACAATGTTTCCAGATTTGTCCTGCTCAGATCAGGCTTTCACAGTATCTTACGGCACTGGCTGCACCGGCAGCGAGATGGGTCATCTTTATTACACTGAGTTGGGCGGGGTAGCAGGCTCCAGTATCCTCACGACACACAACGCAAACTACAGCCTGTTTAGCAACGTGCAGTACAACGCCTACTGGTCCGGTACGGAGTACGCGGCGAATACGCTCGGTGCGCTGTCCTTCGGCGCTGACGGTACCCAGAGCGCGAACTATAAGAACCTTTACTTCGATGTATTGGCCGTTCGCTCCGGACAGGTCGCCGCCGTACCAGTGCCAACCGCGGCATGGCTCTTTACCACCGGCCTGTTCGGTTTGTTCGGTGTGGCGAGACGTAAGGCTTAATCAAGAAAATCGCCAGCGAGAAATTATTTCCAATAATTTCTCGCTGGCATCCAGCTCTACCCTCAATTCACACTAAAGTGCCCATACCCCATCAAGCGCTTGTAGCGCGCCTTGAGCAACTGATCCGGCGTGGCGCTGGAGATATTATCCAACTGCTGTAGCAAGATTCGCTTGAGTGTATCGGCCATCAGGTCGATGTCGCGGTGGGCGCCGCCGAGCGGCTCTTCGATGATGCCGTCGATGAGTTTGAGTTCGTGCAGACGGCTGGAGGTGATGCCCAGCGCTTCGGCGGCGTCCTGAGCCTTGTCCGCGCTCTTCCACAGAATCGACGCGCAGCCTTCCGGCGAGATCACCGAATAGGTGCTGTATTCCAGCATCAGCACGCGATCACCGACGCCGATGGCCAAGGCGCCGCCGGAACCGCCCTCACCGATCACCGTGCAGATGATCGGCGTTTTGAGTTCCGACATCACGAACAGGTTGCGCGCGATGGCCTCGCTCTGACCGCGTTCCTCGGCACCGATGCCCGGGTAGGCGCCGGGCGTGTCGATGAAGGTCAGCAGTGGCAAATGAAACTTCTCCGCCATCTGCATCAGTCGCAGCGCCTTGCGATAACCCTCGGGACGCGGCATGCCGAAATTACGCGCCAGCTTTTCCTTGGTGTCGCGACCCTTCTGATGGCCGATGATCATCACCGGCCGGCCATCGATGCGCGCGACACCGCCGACAATCGCCGCGTCGTCGGCATAGGCACGATCGCCGTGCAGCTCTTCGAAATCGGTGAACACCCGCTGGAGGTAATCGAGCGTGTACGGGCGTTGCGGATGGCGCGCCAGTTGCGAAATCTGCCAGGAACTCAATTTGGAAAAGATCGATTCGGTGAGTGAGCGACTCTTTTCCTGCAAGCGCCCGACCTCCTCGCTGATATTGATCTCAGCGTCGTTACCGAGGAAGCGCAGCTCTTCGATCTTGGCTTCAAGCTCGGCGATGGGCTGTTCGAAGTCGAGGAAATTCAGGTTCATGGATTTGTGGTTCAGGGGCTGGGGCAGGTTGCAGATTCTAACCGGAATAGGCGGTTAAACCTAGCCGCGCTGTGGCGGGGTTAGCCAGTACACCCCGTCGGTGGGGTGAATCGCTCTGCCTCCGAGCTGCGCTAGTCGGCTGCCGCGATCAACCCCACTGACGGGGTGTGGAGCATCACGAAAAAAACGGGATATTCGGCCCTAAACCCACTGTCTCCAGCTACCGGCGGGTTATCCCTGCAGCCGACTAGCGCAGCTCGGAGGCAGCAGGGATAACCCGCCGGTAGCCCCGCACCGCAATCCAAAGCACGTAGCGAACCCCAACGGTTGATCGCAGTGGTTCTGTTGGGGTTCGGCACACACCGCATCACCCCAACCTACGAAATTCCCTCCTACCGATACTCCACCACCACCTGCCCCGCACCGGCCAATTCGTGCAGGCGGTGGATCAGCTCGTCGACCGGACGAACGTTCCAGTCCTTGCCGAGTTGGAGCTGGGCGCGGGCGGCCTGGTTGCGGTAGCGAATCCAAACCGGACACTTACCCTCGCGGAACGGGCGCAGGGTCTCGGCCAGCGACTGCACGAAGCCATTGCCGGCGCGCTCGGCATCGACCTCAATGACCACCCGTCGCGCGAAAATCTCGCGCGCCTGGCTGATGTCATAGATCTTGTCCGCAGTGAGTTGCTGTCCACCGG
>JACRMO010000165.1:14315-18700 GCA_016214925.1 Gammaproteobacteria bacterium | reverse complement strand
GGCGGGCGCATCGATGCTCATGAAGTAGTTCCAGGCGGCGAGATGACCGACCAGCGGCTTGGTGTCGATGCCGGACAGTTCTTCTTCACCCACGGAGAAGGCCACCACCGGAATATTCTCGGCGGAGATGCCTTGATTGCCGAGTTCCTTGTAGAAAGGCACGTTGGCATCGCCGTTGATGGTGGAGACCACGGCGGTCTTCTTGCCGGCGGAACCGAACTTCTTGATGTCGGACACGATGCTCTGCCAATCGGAATGACCGAACGGCGTGTAGTTGATCATGATGTCCTCGGCCGCAACGCCCTTGGCCTTCAGATAGGCCTCGAGAATCTTGTTGGTGGTACGCGGATATACATAGTCGGTACCGGCCAGCACCCAGCGCTTCACGCCGAGATCGTTCATCAGGTAATCGACCGCCGGAATCGCCTGCTGATTCGGCGCGGCGCCGGTGTAGAACACGTTCTTGGAGGATTCCTCACCTTCGTACTGCACCGGATAGAACAGCAGACCGTTCAATTCTTCAAACACCGGCAGCACGGATTTGCGCGACACCGAGGTCCAGCAACCGAAGGTCACGGCGACTTTATCTTTCGCGATCAGCTCGCGCGCCTTCTCGGCGAACAGCGGCCAGTTGGAGGCCGGATCGACAACGACGGCTTCGAGTTGTTTGCCGAGCAGACCGCCTTTCTTGTTCTGCGCGTCGACCAGCATCAGCACGGTGTCCTTCAGCGTGGTTTCGCTGATGGCCATGGTGCCGGAGAGTGAGTGCAGCACGCCGACCTTGATGGTCTCGGCGGCCTGCGCGAGGGTGCCGCCGACGAACAAGGTCGCCGCCAGCACTAATGAGAGCTTGCGTGGTTTAGCCAATGTGTTCATGTGTCCTACTCCTCGTGGGGTGATTTCGGGAACGTCGTGTTCGTTATTCACAACTTAAGAAATCCAGGAGGATTTCCACTGTTTGCCCGGCACCTGGCGTAGATGGGCCAGGGTTGGAGAGGGAGGCGAACTACATGCATCCATACCGCAGTGGCATGATCCTCCGCCCGCCTGCCTAAACTCAGAGCGGACCGGCTCAATCAAACCTTCCTTAAAATCAGGGGGCGGCGAAACCGCCCCCTGCTGACACACCGAATGGCTGTTGCCCGGTGTCGGGTCTTACAGGCCGAAGCCGTAGGTCACACCGAAGATGACTTTGTCATCGTAGTTGTCGTTACCGGTACGGTCTTCGCCGGCGTTGGTGTACTGAACGTACATGCTCGCACCGGTGTCGGCGATCGGGTGGGACAGCGTCAGGTTCAGATGGCGATAGCCGGAGTCCGACGTGGTGGTACCGCAACCGGCCGGCGCGGGCCAGCACAGGTCACTGTTGTCGTCGTCGTTATAGGTGTACCAGCCCAGCGATGCGCCCAAGGTGAAATCGTTCGGCAGCGGCAGGCTGTAACCGGCGGTCCAGTAGATATCGCCCTGATTACCCCACCAGCCGTCGGTAGCCAGATATTGCGCCTGCAAGGTGAAGCCCGCGTAGCCGACATTGGCCAGCACTTCAGTCAGATCGGAATCGTCGACGTTGATGTAGTAGTACTGAATCAGACCCAGCTTGTAGCTGATGTCACCGGCGGAACCGGCATAGCCGCCGTAGAAGTCGTTCTCGAAGCCATTACCACCGGGATCGGTACCGACATTCTTGTCGTAGGAATAACCCAGATTCGAGCCCCAGTAGCCGAGGTAGAGGCCACTGTCGTGGCTATAGTCGAAACCGCCCTGAACGGCGGTGTCGTCGTTTTCACGACCGATACCGCGCAGGAGGTACATGGAATGCACGCCGATGTTGCCGCTGGCGGTGGTTTCGGCCTGGGCGGCGATGGGCGCGAAAGCCGTTGCACTCGACAGGGCGATGGCCAACGCGATGGGACTTACGCTAAAGAGACTCAGTTTTTTCATGATTCAACTCGCTCCTAAAGACATTCATGTTGCAGTGGATGGAACTAATAACCGTTGGCAACGTCTTTACCGGTAGTGCGGTGAAATCGGCTCAGAACTTTCTCCGCAGGTAGTACATCCCAAACAGAAGATGTTGCTGATAGCTCATCAGCAAGCCGCGTGCCAAGCCGTCATCTCGCTGAAACACGACTGAAAATCAGCCGGTTATGGACTTTTCGCCACTAGCGTTGTGAATGCACAACAACTCATGCGCACTTTAATGGTGCCGATGGCGTGGATATGCTCTCCAAAGATGCGCAATGCCTCGTCGTTGTGCAGATGAATTGCCTGATGACAGCCGCCGCCGATGAGGACATGCGGAGGCGACCGGGATGGTTAGCGTGAAATACCTATGAACTACAGCATGCCTTGATGGCGAATGAAGTCGATGACGGCGTCCAATCCCTCGCCGGTCTTCATATTGGTAAACACGAAGGGCCGCTCGCCACGCATTTTCTTCGCATCGCGATCCATGACCTCCAGCGATGCACCCACATGGGGCGCCAGGTCGATCTTGTTGATGATGAGTAGATCGGACTTGGTGATGCCCGGCCCACCCTTGCGGGGGATCTTGTCGCCGGCGGCCACGTCGATCACATATAAGGTGAGATCGGACAGCTCCGGGCTGAAGGTCGCGCTGAGATTGTCGCCACCGCTCTCCACGATCACCAGATCGAGCCCCGGAAAGCGCCGGCACAACTCGTCGACCGCGGTCAGATTCATCGAGGCATCCTCGCGAATCGCGGTGTGCGGACAACCACCGGTCTCGACACCGATGATGCGATCCGCCGCCAGCGCCTCATTACGCGTGAGGAACTGCGCGTCCTCGCGGGTATAGATATCGTTGGTGACGACGGCAATGTTGTAGTTATCGCGCATCGCCTTGCACAGTGCCGCCACCAGGGCAGTCTTGCCCGAACCGACCGGCCCGCCCACGCCCATCCGTAATGTCTGCTTTTCAGTCATGTCTGCCACCCTTAATAATCGAATCAGGAACGGAATAACCGTGAATACTGCGTCTCGTGCCAAGCGCTCGCCATCGCCAGTCCCTGCATCGTCTGACCGATGTCTTCATCTGCAAGGGCACGCGCGGCTTCAGCCAAGTGCGGAATGCGTTCGCCGAGGCGCAGCGATATGCGCTGTCCGGCGGTCTGCCCCAAGGGCACGAGCTTGATGGCCGCGGCCACTTGATTCTCGGCCCACGACCAGAGATACCCTTGCACACACTGCGCGGCCGGTATCTTCCAATGCACGGCAGCCAGCGCAAATAAGCTCGCAAAGGTGCTGCGCGCCTGCGTCGCGAACGGTTTTGCCTCGCTCACGCCAAGATCGATGAGCAAGCGCGTCAGCGCCCGTGCGAGGGTGCGGTCTTCCGCTTGCAACTCGGCCGATTCACGGCAGGCGTACAGGAAGTGATTCCAATACTCGACCTGATCCAGGTCCAGCGCCGACCAGGCCGCATGCAAACGCAGCAGCACCGGCGCATCCACACGCGCCAAGCCGTTTTCCAACACGCCTTCGATCCACTCCGCCGCCTGCGCCTCGTTCGTGATCCACGCCAACTGAACGGCCTGTTCCAGGCCCTGCGAATAGGCATACGCACCCACCGGCAGCGCCGGACTCACCAGCTGCAAGAGCCTCAATAAGGCGAGATCGGGGTGGTCTTCAGTGGCCACGCAGTTGCAATAGGTGATGATGGCCGCCGTGATAGGCGCCGGACTCGGGCTCGAAGGGTACCTGCTCCATCTGCACCGACAGGCCCAAGCCTTTGACCATTTCGTCCAACACATGATCATGCCGATACCGCAGCCAACCGGCGCCGACCTGCAAGGGCATATGCCGATTGCCCAAATGGTACGCCGCCCGCGCCAACAACTGCGCATCGTCCGCGTAAGCCGTGGATACCGTTTCCACGGCCGCGCACACCGCGATGATCCGGCCGTCACTGGCGCGCAGACAATCACCATCGCGCAGCACGCGTCCGCGCGGCAGCATCAAGCCGACCTCTTCGCCGGAATCCAACTGCGTGCGCAAGCGACTGCGCTGGCGATCGCCGAACGGCAGTGTCAGCCGCGCATCGGCCGGCTGCGGTGTATCGAGGATTTCAGTGATTTCCAGCATGGTCATCAGAACAGAAAATAGCGCTGCGCCAAGGGTAGAACCTTGGCCGGCTCGCACACCAGCAGTTCGCCATCGGCGCGCACCGCATAGGTCTGCGGATCGACCTCCATCTTCGGCTGGTAGTCGTTGTGGATGAGATCCTTCTTGCGCACCGTGCGGCAGCCTTGCACGGCAACCAGGCGTTTATTAAGTCCAAGCAACGTGGCCAGCCCATTCTCCAGCGCAATCTGCGAGACGAAACTCACACTGGTCGCCGAGCGCGCGCCGCCGAGCGCGCCGAACAT
>JACRMO010000165.1:0-14306 GCA_016214925.1 Gammaproteobacteria bacterium | reverse complement strand
GGCCGGTAATGCACAGGCTGCGGTGTCGGGATCGACGCATTGGGGTCGCCCATCGGCGCGGCGACGATCATGCCGCCCTTGATGATCATCGACGGCTTGGCGCCGAAGAAGGCCGGTTTCCACAACACCAGATCGGCGAGCTTGCCGACCTCGATGGAACCGACCTCGTGCGCGATGCCGTGAGTGATGGCCGGGTTGATGGTGTACTTGGCGATGTAACGCATGGCGCGGAAATTGTCGTGCGTAGACGGATCGTTCTTCAGCGCGCCGCGCTGCACCTTCATCTTGTGCGCGGTCTGCCAGGTGCGCGTGATCACCTCGCCGATGCGCCCCATCGCCTGCGAGTCCGAGGAGATCATCGAAAATGCGCCGAGATCATGCAGAATATCCTCGGCGGCAATGGTCTCGCGGCGAATGCGCGATTCGGCGAAGGCCACATCCTCGGCGATGTTCGCATCGAGGTGATGGCAGACCATGAGCATGTCGAGATGTTCATCAATGGTGTTCACGGTGTAGGGGCGCGTCGGATTGGTCGACGACGGCAACACATTGGCCTCACCGCAGGCCTTGATGATGTCCGGCGCATGCCCGCCGCCGGCGCCTTCGGTGTGATAGGTGTGAATGGCGCGACCCTTGAATGCGGCCAGCGTGTCTTCGACGAAACCGGATTCGTTCAGCGTGTCGGTGTGGATCGCGACTTGAACATCGTAACGCTCCGCCACGCTCAGACAGTTGTCGATAGCCGCCGGTGTGGTGCCCCAATCTTCGTGCAGCTTCAAGCCCATCGCGCCCGCTTCGATTTGTTCTTCCAGCGCCGCCGGCAGACTCGCATTGCCCTTGCCCAGGAAACCGAAATTGATCGGCAGTTCCTCGACGGCCTGATACATACGATGCAGGTACCAAGGTCCCGGCGTACACGTCGTCGCGTTGGTGCCGGCCGCGGGACCGGTGCCGCCGCCAATCATCGTGGTGATGCCGGACATCATCGCGTCTTCGACTTGTTGCGGGCAGATGAAATGAATATGCGCGTCGATGGCGCCAGCGGTGAGGATCTGGCCTTCGCCGGCAATCACCTCAGTGCCGGGGCCGATGACGATGTCGACGCCCGGTTGCACATCCGGATTGCCGGCCTTGCCGATCATGGCGATGCGACCGTCCTTGATGCCCACGTCGGCCTTGACGATGCCCCAGTGATCGAGGATCAGCGCGTTGGTGATGACCGTATCGACCACTTCAGCGGACACGCGCTGACTCTGGCCCATGCCGTCGCGGATCACCTTGCCGCCGCCGAACTTCACTTCCTCGCCGTAGAGCGTGCGGTCTTCTTCCACTTGGATGAACAGTTCGGTGTCGCCGAGGCGCACGCGATCACCGACAGTCGGTCCATACATCTCCGCATAGGCGCGTCGGTCGATGCTGCTCATAACTCAACCTCCAGTGGGCCCATGATCTTGCCGTTGAAACCATATACGACGCGCTCGCCCGCATAGGCGACCAGCTCCACCTCGCGGCTCTGCCCCGGCTCGAAGCGTACCGCCGTGCCGGCGGCGATATTCAGCCGGTAACCGCGCGCTTGCTCGCGGTCGAAACCGAGCGCCGCATTGGTCTCGTAGAAGTGATAATGCGAACCGACCTGAATCGGCCGGTCGCCGGTATTGGCCACACTCAGCGTAACGGTAGCGCGGCCGACGTTCAGCTCGATGGCGCCGGCGGCGGTAATGATTTCACCTGGGATCATTGCTTCGTCCTTTATCCAGCATGTCAGACAATCGGGTTATGCACCGTCACCAGCTTGGTGCCGTCCGGAAAGGTCGCTTCCACCTGCACCTCGGGAATCATTTCCGGAATGCCTTCCATGACGTCTTCGCGCGACAGCAGCGTCGCGCCGTAACTCATCAGCTCGGCGACAGTCCTGCCGTCGCGCGCGCCTTCCAGAATCGCGGCGCTGATATAGGCCATGGCCTCGGGATAATTCAGTTTGACGCCACGCGCCTTGCGGCGCTCGGCCAGCAGCGCGGCGGTAAACAGCAGCAGCTTGTCTTTCTCGCGGGGTGACAGTTCCATGCCTATGCCTCTTCGTTTAGCTATGTATTCCAGATTCGCGGCGCGCAGGGTTCACGTCCCAGCAGACAGCGGCGGATCTCCGCCCAGGCACGACCGAGACAGACTTGCGCCTGTTGCGCCTGCGTGCCGAGATAGCGACAGACCAACACCTCATCTAATTGCGTCACGGAGAAGTACGCATCCGCATCCAATTCATAGTCCGCCGCAGGCATTGCGGTCTCGCGAATGCGCTCGACCAACGCCGCATCGTTCACGGTTGCAACCAAGGTCGCGGCCAGCGGTTTATGGCGCATACCCCAATCGGCGGTCAAACTGTGCGCACCACCTTCGAAGCGCGAACGCTCCACCCAGATCGGTTGATTGTCACGCCACAATTCAAAGCGCTGCAGCAAATGGCCCCGGGTAAACGTCTCGTGACACGCGGGCCTGCCCAAGCACAGCATCTCCCAACCGATGAAGCGGCTACCACTGTGCAATTCCACTCGCGTGCTCATCTGCGCCTGCGCACCTGAGTACACGATGGTTTCCTGCGGCAACCATTCCAGGGTGGCACCGCTCGCCACACGCAACACCTGTTGCAAGCGCGCCTGTCGTCCCGCGCTGCGATACAGCTTGCCCGAGGCCGGCGTTGTGATCAGCGCATGCGCGCCGGCCTGTACCTCGACATCGATATAAAGTTCGTCGCCGCCGACCACCCCGCCGGGCGGATGCAGCAAATAAATGTGCGCGACCTCGGCCTCCGGGTAGAACGCGCGCTGGATATTCAGCGGGCCTAGATGACGCCGCGCCGCGACCACCGTGCGCCCGGCCGGACTCGAGTCGGGGCGCGTCAGCGTGAGCTGCAACTCGCCGCGCCAGCCCGGCGGCGCCGATACAAGCGGCTCAGCGCTCACCGCCAAATCCCGGGACACAGCCGAGCCTTGTGTGTACAACGCACGCTTATGTCTCCCGTTATGATCGAATGTATCCGCACCTGCGTTCAGGCAAAGATAACTGCGCACAATGCAACGGCGCAATGCATAATTACGTCGGCGCGATCTTCACCACGCATAATGGACGGGCGCGTCCAATATCGTGCCGATCCGCACAATAGCAGTGCGCTCATGCACGCTGTTCCCGCAATACCGTCTCACTGCCGCGCCGCGCCTCGATCACCGCCGCCGCCAGAATCAACGCGCCACCGAGCAACTCGGTAGCACTCATGCGTTCGCCGCCGAACAACATCGCCGTCACCACCGCCGTGACCAGTTCCATGATGATCAGAATCGAGGCGCGCCCCGCCTCCAGGTGCGTGACGGCCCATTGGGTCGCCGCCGTCGCGCACAATATCCAGCCCAAGCCATACAACACGACCCAGACCCAATCGTGTAAGGCGACCTCCGGCCACGGCTGCACCTGTATCAGCACCAACACCAGCGCGAGGCCGAAACAACCACTCAGCATGGCAGCGACCTTGTGCGTTACCGGCAAGGCTTGGCGCGCGCGGAACAGCAGATTGTTCCCGGCATAGGCCATACCGCAACTCAACGCCAGCAGATCCGGCCAGGCAATCTCGCCCGCCAAGGCCTGAACACCACCGAGAATCAGCAACGCGCCACCCAGCGCCAGCGCCACGGCGAGGCCACGCGCGGCATCGATGTGCTCGCCGAGAAAAAACCGGCCACCGAGCACACCCCACACCGGCAGCAGATAGAACAACACCATCACCCGCACCACCTCGCCGTAGATCATGGCGCTGGTGAAGGCGAGATTGGCATAGCCGCCGAGCACGGCAATGGCCAGCAGAAAATGGCCTTCGCCCACCCACTGACGCCGGCGCATTATCAACAGTGGCAGCAGCACCAGACTGATTGCGCCAAACGCCACCAAAGTGAGCGGTATACCCTCGATGCCGAGCGCGTTGAGCTGTTTGAGCGGCCACCAGGTGACGCCCCACAGCACCGATGCGCCCAGCAGTATCATCACCGGAAGCGACGCAGTCATGCAGAAGCTCGCCGGGTAACGCCGGCGTCAGTCAACGGGCAGACCACTATTCTCGATCTCTCAAGGCGCAACAAAGCGTTCACCCCGCTCCATTTGTCGCCAGGTACGGCGGCCATTGCCATCCGGCGAATGCTGTTCGAAGGTGTTGGAATCGACGCGCACAAAGGTGCCATGCACATCGAACAGACTTCGACCTTCATGGTCTGGCAAGCTCGAATACAGTATTTCCCAGGGGCACGGTCCGTGACGCCGGCCCAGCGAAATCTCGCAGGCGTATAACTGATCGCGTTGTTCGCATGTCAGCGCATCCCCGTCTGCCAGCGCCGCGAGACTCGTCCCCACCGGCAAGGCCGCCAGCCGATCCAGCGCGAACATGAAATAGTCGCCGACGATCACCAGCACACCGGCCCGCCGCCGCGGCATGCCGGCGCTCGAATATTCCACCTGCAACGCGAATGCGGCGCGGTCGAGACTGGCGGGACCAACACGTTCCCAGACCTCGCGGTAATCGGTGTGCACGCCCTCTTCGACCATTTGATCCAGGCGCGTGAAACGCATGCGCCCAACATCCGCCACCGCCGTCGGCGGCTGAAAATCCAACCACCGTCGCCACGTCAGCACATTGCCATCGACCTCCAAGGCGCCGGCGAAGCCTTGTTGCAATGCCATGCTATTCACGGCATCCCGATTTTTCGGAATGCGGATATCCGCATACAGCGTTCCGCTCTGCAACCAGAACACCTGCGTCGTCGTGTCGACGCCCTGCGCGTCCTGCAGCAGGCAGCGCCGCCACAGTCCGACGTAGCATTCAGGAACCGCGTTGATAGGGTCACGTTGTGCCGACATGGCGATTCAATGCGCCGCGAAATGCGGCCAATAACCCTGTGCTTGGTGCATCAGCCCCGACATATCAATATCTTCCACATGGCCACAAGCAGCCCCCGCCGTGGACGGCGGACCCCGCAGCAGGTAAGCTATGCAGCGCATTCATGGTCACAAGCGCCCGTAGCTCAGCTGGATAGAGTACCGCCCTCCGAAGGCGGGGGTCACAGGTTCGAATCCTGTCGGGCGCGCCATCTTCGATGTCACTCCCTGGATTCCCGGCCCTCAGGCAAAGCCTGAGTGCGCTCGCCTCGCGCGAAGCTACGCTTCGCAAACAGCACTCGTCTCTCCCTGTCGGGCGCGCCATCTTCGATGTCGCACCTTTATCCCATGTAGGGTGGGTTAGGCACGCAGTTTGTGCCGTAACCCACCCTCCTGCCGTAGGCACTCATTAAAAAATGCATTGTGTTGCTACGCAACGCTGGTGGGTTACGCAAACAACGCTAACCCACCCTACATCTAGAAAAATTTCAGATACCGCGCCGTCTCCCAGTCCGCCACATGGTTGTGATACTCGGTCCATTCCCGGCGTTTGTACTCGCCGAAGGCGCGGAACATCGGCTCGCCCAACACCTCGCGACTGAACGGATCGGCCTCGAAGGCGTCCACCGCCTCTTCGAGATTGCGTGGCAGGTATTCAATCCCCATCGCCTTGAGTTCGGCATCGTTGTAGCGGTACATGTTCTCGGTGTGCGGTTCGCCGGGGTCGAGATTTTCACGGATGCCTTGCAGGCCGGCGGCGAGGATCATGGCGCCACCGAGATAGGGATTGCAGGCGATATCGGCGGCACGGCATTCGACGCGCCCGCCGCCCATGGGAATGCGCAGCATGTTGGTACGGTTGTTGTTGCCGTAACAGACATACACCGGGGCCCAGGTAAAACCCGAGGCGTTGCCGCGCCGCACCAGACGTTTGTAGCTGTTCACCGTCGGCGCGATAACCGCGCAAATCGCCTGCGCATGTTTGAGCACACCGGCGATGAACTGATAGCCGAGCTTGGACAGACCGCAGCCGCGCGGGTCGTTGGCATCCTCGAACAGATTCTTGCCGGTCTTGATGTCGGCCAGCGACATATTGTAGTGCGCGCCAGAACCGGTGCGGTTGGCGAACGGCTTGGGCATGAAGGTGGCGAAGTAGCCGTGCTTCTTGGCCAGCTCCTTGACCATCATGCGGAAGAATACGAAACGGTCGGCCATGGTCAGGCCGTCGCTGTACATGAAGTCGGTCTCGAACTGGCCGTTGGCGTCTTCGTGATCGAAGGAATACACGTCCCAGCCGAGCGTGTTCATGGCCTGCACGATCTCGTCGACCAGCGTGTAATTGTCGAACATGCCTTGCGCGTCGTAACAAGGTTTGGCCAGCGTATCGGCTTCGCTCACGGGCGCAAAGCCGCCGTCGGGCGTGTCCTTGAGGATGAAGAACTCGGTCTCGATGCCCCAATTGAAGGTGAAGCCCATCGCGGCGGCCTCGGCGAGCACGCGCTTGAAGATGCTGCGCGAGCAGGCCGAGAAGGGTTTGTCGTGCAGATACAGATCGCTGGGCAGCCAGGCGATCTCCGGATTCCAGGGCAGGATGGTCGCGGCGTTTGCATCGGGATGCGCGGCGACTTCGTCCTCGCTCACTTCCTGCGGCACGCCGTCGAGCGCCGCGCCGGTATACAGCTCGGAACCACCGAGCATGCGGTCGAGGTGATTCAGCGGCACCAGCTTAGCTTTGTTCACGCCGTGCAGATCGACGAAACTGGCCATGGCGTATTTCACGCCTTGGCTTTCGAGCTTGGCCTGCAGCGGATGAGCGGTGTGTTTCATGACGGCGGACATGGATGGTTCTCCTGTTAATTCAGAACAACACTGTTTACACACCTAAGCCCGCAAAGATCGCAAAGAACATCCATAATTCACTTATCAAAACTTTCGCGGCCTTTGCGGCCTTTGGTGTGCGAAGGCTTATTCACGACATCAGATGCAGGTCTCCAGCGGCGTCTTTTCCTGCAAGGCCTTCAACAACTGTTTGGACAACTGCTCGACACACAACGCTAACAAATCCTGTCCCTGCCGCGCATCTGCCGCGCTGGGTTTGCCCACGCCACCGTGCATGCTCTCCTTGTCCACGGTGTAGGCGAAGAAACACTGCGCGGAGCGGTCCGGTTCGTCGGTGGCCTTGCGCATGTCCACCAGCTCCGGACGCAGCGCCAGCATCAGCGAGGTCTCGGCGCAGTTGGCGTGAAAATTCTCCGCGTCCTGGTGGTAGTGCGTATGCACCTCGCGCGAGATGCCCCACAACGAGCGCAGCGCGATACGTAGATCGGGATAGTCGTGGCGGATGTTCTCCAACGCGCAACGCAGCGGCGCCCAGTTGGTCACATGACCGTTGAGCAGAACCAGCCGCTTGAAACCCGCCGCGACAATCCATTCCGCCAGTTCGTACACCATGCGTGCCAGGGTCTCCGGCCGCAGCGACAAGGTGCCCGGCCATTTCGGCGAATGCCCGAGCGAACAGCCATACGCGAGTGTCGGCAACACCGGGATGCCGGTGCGCGCTGACACACCCTCGGCGACGGCGCGCGCGGAAAAGGTATCCACGCCGACCGGCAGGTGCAGACCGTGTTGTTCGGTCGAGCCCACCGGCAGGATCACCATATCCATGCCGCCATCGCGCAAAGCCGCGATTTGCTCCCAGGACAATTCGTCCCACAACACCGGCTGCGCAGTCTGCGTCATGCCGCCACCAAGCCATCCGAGAAACGTTCGGTACGCGCCTTGGCCTCGGCCATTTCCTCCAGCACCTTATTGCTGGTGACATGCAGCGGGATGTCGTAGGTGATGGTCGCGCCGAAGGCGTTCGGCGCCTGCGGGTCGAGGCGTACTTTGTCGAACACCAGAATCCGCGTACCGAGATCGAAGCCTTCCTTGATGTCGTGCGTGACCATGAAGATGGTCATGTGATGCTCTTCCCACAGCCGCAGAATCAACTTGTGCATATCCGCGGAGATACCCGGATCGAGCGCACCGAAGGGCTCGTCGAGCAGCAGGATGCGCGGCTGTTTGATGACCGACTGGGCAATCGACAGGCGCTGCTGCATGCCGCCGGACAGTTCGGTCGCGTATTTATCGCGCGCGTGATACAGGCCGACCTCGTCGAGCATGGCCGCGGCGCGTTCACGCACTTCGCCGCGCTTGCGGCCGAACAATTTACCGAGCAGCGGCGCGCGTTCCAGTTCCAGACCGAGCATGACGTTTTCCAGCACGGTGAGGTGCGGAAATACGGAATAGCGCTGAAACACGATGCCACGATCCGGACCGGGCTCATCGGGCAAGGGCTTGCCGTCGACCAGAAATTCACCGCGCGTCGGTGTTTCCTGACCCAGCAACATCCGCAGGAAGGTCGACTTGCCGCCGCCAGACGCGCCGACCACGGTGACGAACGACGTTTTCCAGAACGACCTGATCGCCGTACTCTTTCCACAACTCGCGCACCGAGATCATGCTCGCGCTCATGTTCAGGCTCTCTGATACCAGGGAAAGGCTCTGCGGCTGATCTGGCGCAACAGCAGATCCATGACGAAGGCCAGCAGCGTGATCCACACCACATAGGGCAGGATGATGTCCATGGCCAGGTAGCGCCGCACCAGGAAGATGCGATAACCCAGACCGTCGGTCGCGGCGATGGCCTCGGCGGCGATCAGGAACAACCACGCCGGACCCAGCGACAAACGCACCGCATCGATCAAGCGCGGCAACATCTGCGGCAGCACCACGCGCACGATGGTCTGCCAGGTCGACGCGCCCAGCGTCTGCACTTTTATCAATTGTTCCGCAGGCAGCTCGCCGACGCGCATGCCGATGTCGCGCATCACGAACGGCGCGATGCCGATGACGATCAGGACGATCTTGGACAGCTCACCGAGACCGAAGATGATAAATAGGATCGGCAAGATCGCCAGTGGCGGAATCATCGACAAGGCCGCGATCAACGGCGACAGTGTCGCACGCCCATACGGGAGCACGCCGGTCAAAATGCCGAACACCAGCCCACCGAGCGCCGCGAGCGACAGACCGATACCCAAACGTTGTAGGCTGGCGGCGGTATCCGACCACAAGATGATATCGCCGCTACGCTTGTCTTCCTGAAACGCAAACTGCTGCACGGCGTCGGCGAACACCGACATGCCGGGCAGCAGTTTATCGTTGGGGTTGTCCGCCATACGGATATCCGAGGCCACTAGATAGGCGATCAGCAAGGCCACGAACGGCAGGATGCCGAGCAGCAAGCCACTACCTCGATTCGGCCGCAGATTCATCAGGCGTCGCATGACGAAGAACCTCTACCTATGCCATCTAGAAACCTTAACGAATCCGTCATTGCGAGCGAAGCGAAGCAATCTCCTGACAATGGAGGCAACAGCATGGAGATTGCTTCGTCGCTACGCTTCTCGCAATGACGGGTACCTCGTACTCAGAGCTTGCCGTCCGCCGCCATCTTCATGTACGACTCATCGAAGCGCAGCTTCAGATTGGCGGTATCGCCCAGCGTCTTGCCGCCGGAGAAGCTCATGCCGATGGCATCGGCGCTCTTGGCGCCTTCGCCGAGAATGCCGTGATCGAAGGAAAAGCCGGCGACCATTTTCATAGTGTCGACCAGCGCGGCGCTGGTGGTGAAACTCACCGCCTCGGTGGGATCAAAGAAGAACTTGGTGGTCTTCATCTGACTCTCGTAGCCAGCCAGGTCGGTACCCGAAGCCTTGGCCATGAATTCGCGCGCCGCCTTACCCTTGGCGTCGTCCTTGGACATGATGCTCATGGTTTCGTACCAGGCACCGGTCAGCGCCTTGCCGAGTTCCGGATGCTTCGCCAGCTTGTCGCTGTTGACGACCATCATGTCGATAATCTCGCCGGGGATCTGGCTGGAGTTGAACACCAGATGGCTGTCCTTGACCGTGCCGAGGATTTCGCTCAACTGCGGATTCCAGGTCACCAGGCTGGTGACATCGGCCGACGATGCGGCGGCAACCATGTCAGCATCGGAGGTGTTCACGACGGTGAGGTCGCGCTCCTGAAGCTTGACGGTTTCGAGCGCGCGCGCCAGCAGATAATGCGATACCGACAGTTCGACCAGATTAACCTTCTGGCCCTTTATCGTGGCCAGATCGGAACTGCCCTTCATGATGATGCCGTCGTTGCCGTTGGAGAAATCGCCGACGATCAGCGCGGTGGAATCCACACCGCCCGCGGCGGGGATGGTCAGCGCGTCCATATTGGTCATAACACAACCATCGTAGCCGCCGGCGGTATATTGATTGATAGACTCGATGTAGTCGTTGATCTGCACGACCTCGATGTCGATGCCGTACTTATCGGCCCACTTCTTGACGATACCTTCTTTGGCCGCGTAGTCCCAGGGCATCCAGCCGACATAAATGGACCAGGCGACTTTGAAGCTGTCCTTGGCGAAGGCCGCCGGAACGAGTGTGGTACTGAGTACGGCCGCGAGGCCCAGGGTGGACAGGTGACGGATGAATGATCGCATTGCGCAGCTCCTCGAATGTCATTACGGATAAGACGTTTCGGAAACGGCTTGCGATCGGCGGCAGCGGGGCGGCATGCACGGATACGCAAACGCGGTTCCGAACTATTAGGCCTCCCGGGCTTTTGTCCCGCCGTGTATCCGGTGATAGAACTCATGGAGCACCGGACGGCATCCCTCGGACCAGCATTCGCAAATGGAACCGGAACCCTAGATGCACTTGTAGTGCTACTCAGCAAGGAGTGTGCCGCTTGCTCTGGATGATCTATCCAGTTGCTGATTACACCGTGACTGCGGGGTCTAAACCGCTGTAATGCGGGAGGGAATCGCACCTGTGTGCCGATCCTCTCGCAGAGTTTGCACACTGCGCGGCAGCTTCGGCGCCCCATCCGTAAGCACTGATGCGGTGCACATCCTCGCGCTCAAGTAACATCTTGGTGCGCTAATAATGCGCGTCATGCCTGAACTCGGTGCGTAATCGCCTGATTTTGCGTCGTCGGCCGCGTGGCATGCTCTTTGCGAAGGGGCACAGACAGATCATGAGGAGATACACGGCATGACAAACCCAGCACTCACAACGCGCGGCGACGGCCTCGACCCGACGCTGGTCGTGTGGGAAGAGTTCGTCCCTGGCGGCGGCCATTGGTCGGGCATCATGAAACGCGGCACCACGCTGCGGCTCACCGACACCAAGGGCGGCGCCAATGTGTCCGCGTTGTTCTTCAATCAGGAAGAGAAGCTCGAACGCTATAACATGGCCGACACCTTGAAGGCCCAGCACACTGCCTATCTCACCCGCGGCTTCGTCTGTTATTCGGACATGGGTCGCGTGCTGTGTTCCATCACATCAGACACCTGCGGCTGGCACGATACGATCTGCGGTGTCGCGGACGCCAAGCTGATCGCGCAAAAGTACGGCACCCACCGTTTCCAGGAACACCGCAACGGCATGTATCGCAATGGCCGCGACGGCCTGCTCATCGAACTGGGCAAATATGGCCTCGGTAAGCGCGATCTGGTCGCGAACGTGAATTTATTCAGCAAGGTGATCGTGGACGCTGCCGGCGATCTGGTGTTTCAGCCGGACAATGCCAAGGCCGGCGATTATGTCGATCTGCGCTTCGAGATGAACACCCTGGTGGTGCTGTCGACCGCGCCGCACCCGCTGGACCCCAGCCCGGAGTACGCACCGAAACGGGTCGCGCTCACCGCCTGGCGTTCGGGACCGAACCCTGGCTGCATCTAATGAAGAAGGGCCAAGTGCTGCGCAGCCTCGACCTGGAAGGCAATCAAGCCGTGGATACCTTGTTCTACAACGCGCATGACACCGCCGAACGCTACAGCGCCAACGACACGATTCGCGCGCAGGGCAATCTGTATCTGACCACCGGCAGCCAATTGCTGTCGAGCGACGGCAATGTGATGCTGACCATCGTCGCCGACACCTGCGGCCGGCACGATACCTTGGGCGGCGCCTGCGCCTCGGAGAGCAACACCGTGCGCTATGCATTGGAGAAACGTTTCATGCACAGCTGCCGCGACAATTACCTGATCGCACTGGCCGAGTCCGACACCGATATGACCAAGCGCGATCTGGTCAGCAATGTGAACTTCTTCATGAACGTGCCGGTGACGCCCGACGGTGGGCTCACCTTCGAAGATGGCATTTCTGCCCCGGGCAAATATGTGGAACTGCGCGCGGAGATGGATCTGTATGTGCTGATTTCCAATTGTCCGCAGCTCAACAACCCGTGCAACGCGTATAATCCGACCCCGGCGCAGCTGATTATCTGGGACGCTGCATAATCGATCACTTGGCCGCGCGGGACGACCCGCGCCGGCCCAACACTGCGCGGGACGACCTGCGGTGCAACGTCCATGTTCGAAACGGTCCTGATCGCCAACCGCGGCGCCATCGCCTGCCGCATCATCCGTACCCTCAAGCTGCTCGGCATCAAATCCGTCGCCGTGTATTCCGAGGCCGACCGGCATTCGCTGCATGTCCGCCAGGCCGATCACGCCGTGTGCATCGGCCCGGCACCGGCCGCGCAAAGTTATCTCGATCAACAGAAGATTCTCGACGCGGCGCGCACCAGCGGCGCGCAGGCGATTCATCCCGGCTACGGATTCCTGAGCGAGAACGCCGCCTTCGCCGAGGCCTGCGAACGCGCACGCGTCGCCTTCATCGGCCCGACGCCGCAACAGATGCGCGACTTCGGCCTCAAACACACGGCGCGCGAACTCGCACAACACAACAACGTGCCGCTGTTACCGGGCAGCGGGCTGCTCGACGATCTGGTGCAGGCGCACAACGAAGTGTTACGCATCGGCTTCCCGGTCATGCTCAAGAGCACCGCCGGCGGTGGCGGCATCGGCATGCAGCTATGCTGGGACGCGCAGCAACTGGATGCCGCCTATCACTCGGTCGAACGTCTGGCGCGTTCGAGCTTCGGACAAGGCGGCATCTTCCTGGAGAAATACGTCCAGCGCGCGCGTCACATCGAAGTACAGATTTTCGGCGACGGCGCGGGCAATGTGGTCGCCTTGGGCGAACGCGATTGCTCGGTGCAGCGCCGCAACCAGAAGGTCATCGAAGAGACCCCCGCGCCGAACTTGCCCGACGACACCCGCGCGGCACTTGCCGAGGCCGCGGTACGCCTGGGCCGTGCGGTGAGTTATCGTTCCGCCGGCACGGTGGAATTCGTGGTCGATGCCGATACCGATCGGTTTTATTTCCTGGAAGTGAATACGCGCCTGCAAGTCGAGCACGGTGTGACCGAACAAGTCACCGGCGTGGACCTGGTGGAATGGATGGTGCGCACCGCTGCGAATGAGCCGCCGGCGCTCGCCGGTTTCGCCGCCGCGCCGCGCGGTCATTCCATCCAGGTGCGCCTGTATGCGGAAGATCCCAACAAGCATTTCCAACCCTCCAGCGGCCTGCTTACTGAAATCGATTTTCCGGACACGCTGCGTGTCGACACCTGGGTAGAGACCGGCCTTGAAGTGCCGCCGAACTACGACCCCATGCTGGCGAAGCTCATCAGTTACGGCACGAACCGTGACGCGGCACTCAGCGCCTTGCAGACCGCGCTGGCCACGACGCGCGTGCACGGCATCGAGACCAACCTCGATTATCTGCGCCAAGTGCTGGCCGATGACGTCTTTCAGCAGGGCCGGCAATACACGCGCCATCTCGACAGCTTCGCCTACAAACCGGCGACCGTCGATGTGCTGCAACCCGGCACGCAATCGACCTTGCAGGATTGGCCCGGCCGTGTCGGCTATTGGGACATCGGCGTGCCGCCTTCAGGGCCGATGGATCATCTCGCCTTCCGGCTTGCCAATCGCATCGTCGGTAATGCAGAAGGTGTGACGGCGCTGGAACTCACGCTCAACGGCCCGACGCTACGCTTCAACAGCGACACCATCATCGCGCTCACTGGCGCGCACATGCGCGCGGAGCTCGACGGTGAACCGGTTGCTTATTGGCAAGCAACCACTGTGCGCGCCGGACAGACGCTCAAACTGCGCACGGTGAACGGTGCGGGCATGCGTAGCTACGTCGCGGTGCGTGGTGGCTTCGATGCTCCAGACTATATGGGCAGCAGTGCGACCTTCACGCTCGGCCAGTTCGGCGGTCACGGCGGGCGCACGCTGCGCACCGGCGATGTGCTGCATCTGGGTTCAGATTCGGGTTCGGCGACAACCGCACAGACGCCGGCATCCGCATTGCCCGCCGAGTCGATTCCCGAATACAGCGTGCACTGGGACATCGGCGTGCTATACGGTCCACACGGCGCACCGGATTTCTTCACCGACAGCGACATCGCGACGTTCTTCGCTACTGATTGGG
>JACRMO010000092.1 GCA_016214925.1 Gammaproteobacteria bacterium | reverse complement strand
GTGGTGATCAGCGAGGTGTACGGCGGCGGCCTCTGCACTTATCAAGATGCCGCGCGCTTTTATTCCTACCGCCGCGACGGTGCCACCGGACGCATGGCGACGCTGATCTGGATTACCGCCGACAGATAATTTAAAGAATTTGCTTGTAGGAGCGGCCTCTGGCCGCGAACCGTTCGGAGGTTTTCCGGTTCGCGGCCAGAGGCCGCTCCTACAGTGCGTAGGTTGGGATGAGGCGTTATTGCCGAACCCCAACGGTGTTCCAACCGCGATGGGGTTCGCGTTTGCTCACTCCAATCTACCGCGCTAGTCCCTGACCTCCGGCCCCTGTATCATGCCGACGCCATGCCCCTGTTAACCTGGATTCTTCTGTTCTCCCTGTTCGGCGGCGTGCTCAGCGTGCTGGCGGCGGCGGTGTTCCTGTTGTTTCCGGAGCAGCTGCGTGCGCGGCTGTTACCGCATTTCGTGAGCTTCGCCATCGGCGCGCTTTTGGGTGCGGCGTTCCTCGCATTGTTACCGCATGCGCTGGAAGGGCCGGGGGTAAAGGATTTCCACGTTGTGACCGGCACGGTACTGCTGGGTGTGCTGGGCTTCTTCCTCCTGGAGAAGATGGTGCTGTGGCGGCATTGCCATCACAGCGAATGCGAAGTGCATGTGCCCGAGGACGATCATGGCCATGGGCACAGCCACGCGGGACATCAGGTCAATCACGCCGCCGGCACGCTGATCCTGATCGGCGACGGCATTCACAACATGGTCGACGGTGTGCTGATCGCCGCGGCGTTCCTCACCGACATCCATCTCGGCATCGTCACCAGTCTCGCCGTCGCCGCGCACGAGATTCCGCAGGAAGTCGGTGATTTCGCCGTGTTGCTGCACAGTGGTTTTTCGCGCGCCCGGGCACTGGCCTACAACGTCCTGGCCAGCCTCACTACCTTGATCGGCGCAACGGCGGCGTATTACGGCCTGCGCGAGGCCGAGGCCGCGTTGCCGTATATTCTGGCTATCGCCGCTTCCAGCTTTATCTATATTGCCGTCGCCGACCTCATCCCCGGCCTGCACAAGCGTCTGGAAGTGCGCGCGACCGCGCAACAGATCGTGCTGATCGTGGCCGGCGTGCTGACGATCTATTTCGCGCATTCGACGTTGCATTGATTTTTTGTTCACACCGAAGCGCGCAGAGAACGCAAAGAAAACCTGGCTTATGGAAGAACCGAGAACCGAGAATGGGGTCAGACCCGACACAGTGCTGCCTGTGGTGAGTTCTTGGCTTTGGCGGTGGAATTCGGGTCTGACCCCGGCAGCAGTCGAAGCTGGGCCACTGAAAAACCCAGGTTCTTGCAGGTACCAATCGTTTTTGGAATGTTTAATATGGTTTTCTTCGCGTTCTCTGCGTGCTTTGGTGTGCGATGAACTCCTTGAGTACGGAGCGACTTATGAACTGGTTCATGCTGACATTGGTCGGTGAAGACCGGCCCGGGATCGTCGCCAAGATCACCGCGACGTTGTTTCAGGCTGGCTGCAATCTCGGCGAGGCGACGATGGCGCGGCTCGGCGGCAATTTCACAGTGATGCTGATGGTGCAGCATGCCGGCACGCTGGACAGTCTGCACGCGCTGATTGATCCGGTGGCGCGCGAACTGGGCCTGCATGCGCATGCGGACCTGATCGAAGGCCATCTGCACCGGCATCTCATTCCCGATGTGCGTGTGACCGTCTACGGTGCCGACCGCTCCGGCATCGTCGCGCAGGTCACCGGCGCGTTGACGGCGGCCGGCTTCAATATTCTCGATTTGCAATCCGACGTCGGCGGCAGCGAAGCCAATCCGGTGTACATCATGACCATGGAAGGCCAGTCGCGCGCGGGCATCGAGGCGCTCGAAGCGGCGCTGGCCGCCCTGAAACGTGACGGGGCGCGCGACGGCATCGAGGTCGACGTGCAGCCTATCGAAACATTGATCGGTTGAGCGCCGCCCGATGTCTGTTCTTGAAATCCTCACGTATCCGGATGCGCGCCTGAAGCAGGACTCGACGCCCGTCGAACATTTCGACGACGCGCTGCGTAGTTTCGTCGCCGATCTTGAAGAGACACGGCTGTCCGGTCCCGGCGCGGTCGGCATCGCCGCACCGCAGGTTGGATATTTTCAGCGCATCGTCATCGTCGATGTCTCGCAGATGAAACGGCCGGTACCCAATCACGGTCATCTGATCCTGGTGAACCCCGAAATCACCGCGTGGGACGGTTATGCCGTGGGGCGCGAAGGCTGCCTGTCGGTGCCCGATTACACCGGCAACGTCATCCGCGCCGAACGCATTCATTTGATCGCGTTCGATCCTCTCGGCGAACGCATGGAATTCGACATGGAAGGTTTCGAGGCGCGCGCGGTGCAGCACGAAATGGATCATCTCGACGGTCTGCTGTTTCTCGACCGGTTGGTCAGTAAGCGCAACGATCTGTTCCGGCGCAAAACCTACAAGTGAGGCCGACAATGCGAACCTACAGGGAAGCAGGAACGCGAAGATACAAGTGGCTCGCCATCGTTCTATTGCTGACAGCCTGCGATCCGCTGAGCGACTACGGTGACTTGTCCGCGCGCGTGCAGGCTTTCTACCGCGCCGAACAGGCCCGCGATTGGGAACAGGTCTATGCCATGCGTGCACCGGAGTTCCGCTGGGGCGTGGGCCACGATTATTTTGTTACGGCGATGGGCGAGGACTCGTATGGCTGGGAGTTGCGCGATTTCGAAGTCCTCGATGTCGAACGGGTGGCCGGCCACGTGCGGGTCGCGTTGCGCTTTGACTACAGTGTCCCGGCCGATAATCCCGAGTGGCGCAGTCTTGCGGATAAGCATGGCCATCTGGAAATCGAGGATGTCAGCGACTGGGTGTTCAAGGACGGTGAATGGTTCTGCCGGGATGCCGGTGTCCGCAAGCACTTGCCCATGAGCGATGCCCTGGATTGATATGCACCCGAAAACTCGCCGCGGGCTTGCTGCACTTCTCAACGCGCTGGTCGTGACCTGCAGTTTGATCCCGGCTGCGCAGGCGCGCGAGCAGGTCTGGCTGATCGGCGGCGGCTACGATCTGGAAAATTCCCAGGTGCAGATCGAACAGAACGTTTTGTGGGCGCGCGCGGTGTTGCAGTCGCTGCCGGGTGAACGTTCCATTCAGACCTATTTCAACGATGGCGACGATCCCGCGCCGGATGTGACGCTGTGGCAAAAGCCGAGCGAGGATGCCGCGACTCTACAACCCTTGGCGCGCGTCTATGATGCCGATTATGTGAACGGTGAAACGGTGCGCAGTCATCAGGTCGCACCGGTCGATGGGCCGGCCACGCGCCAGACACTGTTGCAGGTGTTGCCGAGGGCGATCGCAGGATTGAAGCCGGGTGAGCAGGGTCTGTTCGTGTATGCCGGTCACGGCAGTCCCGGAGGGCACGGCAGTCAGCTCGATCTCTGGGACAACGGCCAGTTGGATGTGAACGATCTGCGTAAACTCGTTGCCGCGCAACCGCAGAACACCACACTGCGCTTTGTCTTTACCCAATGCTTTGCCGGCGGTTTTCAAGCGGCGGTGTTGCCGCGGGCGGGTGAGCCGCGGCGCTGCGGTTTCTACGCCGTCGCGCAGGATCAGCCGGCCGAAGGCTGCACGGCCAGTTTGGATATCGCCGAATACCGCGGCTACGGCACCTATTTCTTTGCCGCGTTGGCCGGACAGGCGCGCACCGGTGGGCCGTTGCTCACCGAACCGGACCGTAATCGCGACGGTCGTGTCGATCCCTACGAGGCGCATCTCTACACCTTGCGCGCGGCGCGCAGCACCGATCTGCCGCGCTCCAGCAGCGAACAATATCTGCTCGACTGGGAACCCTGGTACCTGCCCGTGCTGCGGGCGAATCCCCAGGCCGACAATCCTTACGCAGATATCGCCACGGCCTTGGCCGACGATCTGGATATCGCCGCTCCGACGCGGCCCGCGCTGCATGCGCAGCGTAAGATCGTGCAGGCGCAACTCCAGCAACTCGCGGGTCGACAGGAACAGGCGCGCGGCCGTGCGCAGACAGCGATGGAAGATTTACAGGCCGACGTGGAGCGACGCTGGCCGGACGCGCGCAATCCGCGCACGCTGGCGTACACGCGGTTTCTTGAGCGCGATCTGGCTGCGGCGCAGGTATTCATCCTGAAACAAGCTGCGTATCCGCAACTGGTCACCGATCAGGACACCTATTGGGCACTCGACAATGCCATGCTGGCGTTGCAGCGCCAGCTGACACTATTCGACCGCATCGAGCAGCTGCACCATCTTGCACGGCTGCGCGATGTCTTTCTGGCGCGGGCCGGCGCTGACGAGCGTGCGGCTTACCTGGGATTGCTCGACTGCGAACAGCAGCCTTTGTAGGGCAGCGTGTAGGTTGGGGTGAGCATAGCGAACCCCAACGGTGGCCAGCCTCGTTGGGGTTCGGCATACAACGCCTTACCCCAACCTACGATCTCTGGTTTTTCCTGCTGTTCCGGGGCGGCCCCTTGAAATCCCCCGGCTACCCCCCCATCTGTGTGCTAATCCTAATACTTCAGCGTTTCCGGAGTTCTTGAACCATGCGCATGGACAAACTGACCAGCAAATTCCAGATGGCCCTCGCCGACGCCCAGAGTCTGGCGGTGGGGCGCGATCATCAGTTCATCGAGCCGGTGCATGTGCTGATCGCCTTGCTCGACCAGCAAGGCGGTAGCGTGCGCCACTTGCTCAGTCAGGCCGACGTCAATGTGAACCTGCTGCGCTCGCAGTTAGGCGAAGCGCAGGAAAAACTGCCGCAGGTACAGGGTGGCAGCGGCGACGTGCATGTCTCCAACGATCTCAATCGCGTGCTGAATCAAACCGACAAGCTCGCGCAGCAGCGCAAGGATCAGTACATCTCATCCGAATTGTTCGTGCTCGCCGCCCTGGAAGACAAGGGCGCGGTCGGCGAGGCGCTGCGCAAGGCCGGCGCCACCAAGGGATTGATCGAGCAGTCCATCGAAAAACTGCGCGGCGGCCAGAAAATGGATGATCCGAATGCCGAGGAACAGCGCCAAGCGCTGGAGAAATACACCGTCGATCTGACCGAGCGCGCCGAACAGGGCAAGCTCGACCCGGTCATCGGCCGCGACGACGAGATCCGTCGTACGATTCAAGTCCTGCAACGCCGCACCAAGAACAACCCGGTGCTGATCGGCGAACCCGGCGTGGGCAAGACTGCCATCGTCGAAGGCCTCGCCCAGCGCATTATCAACGGCGAAGTGCCGGAAGGCCTCAAGGGCAAGCGGCTGCTTTCGCTCGACATGGGCGCGCTGATCGCCGGCGCGAAATTCCGCGGCGAATTCGAGGAACGCCTTAAGGCCGTGATCAACGATCTCGCCAAGCAGGAAGGCCAGATCATCCTGTTCATCGACGAACTGCACACCATGGTCGGCGCCGGCAAGGCCGAGGGCGCCATGGATGCGGGCAATATGCTCAAGCCTGCGCTGGCGCGCGGCGAACTGCATTGCGTCGGCGCGACCACGCTGGACGAATACCGCAAATACATCGAGAAAGATGCCGCGCTGGAGCGTCGTTTCCAAAAGGTGCTGGTCGACGAGCCGAGCGTGGAAGACACCATCGCCATCCTGCGTGGTTTGAAGGAACGTTACGAGGTGCATCACGGCGTCGACATCACCGACCCGGCCATCGTCGCCGCAGCCGTGCTGTCGCATCGCTATATCACCGACCGGCAGCTGCCGGACAAGGCCATCGACCTGATCGACGAGGCGGGCTCGCGCATCCGCATGGAAATCGATTCCAAGCCGGAAGAGATGGATAAACTCGAACGCCGGCTGATTCAGTTGAAGATTGAACGCGAGGCGCTGAAGAAGGAAACCGACGAGGCCTCCAAGAAACGCCTCGACGCCCTGGAGAACGAAATCCAGAAACTCGAACGCGAGTTCTCCGACCTGGAAGAGATCTGGAAGGCGGAGAAGGCCGCGTTGCAAGGCACCACGCATGTCAAAGAGGCCTTGGAACGCGCGCGCCTTGAATTGGAGACAGCGCGGCGCGCCGGCGATCTCGCGCGCATGTCTGAACTCCAATACGGCCGCATCCCGGAACTGGAGAAGCAGCTCGATATGGCCTCGCAGGTCGAAATGCTGGACATGAAGCTGCTGCGCAACAAGGTCACCGACGAGGAGATCGCCGAGGTCGTGTCCAAGTGGACCGGCATCCCGGTATCGAAAATGCTCGAAGGCGAACGCGATAAACTGCTGCGCATGGAAGAGGAATTGGGCAAGCGCGTGGTCGGCCAGACCGAGGCGGTGCGTGCCGTGTCCGACGCGATCCGCCGCGCCCGCGCCGGCCTGTCCGATCCCAACCGTCCGAGCGGTTCGTTC
>JACRMO010000091.1:13535-14774 GCA_016214925.1 Gammaproteobacteria bacterium | reverse complement strand
GACGAAGACGGCGTGGTACCCCCGATTCGCAAGTTCGCCAAGGCCATGGGCGTCGACAGCAAGCATCTGTATGACGTTTTCATGAAGGGCCCCATGAAATTGATCTGCAAGTGGGGCGGTCTGCCCAAGCCGACCGGCTGCGTCTAAAACTCTGATACCGCCCGCTCGGGCAAAGCCCTGCGCGGGCGAGCTTGCGAGCGCCGCGAAGGCGGCCGGAACGGACTGCCAGGGGAGAGCGTTCCGACGCTCTCCCCTGGCAGTCCCTCACCGGGGTGGATGCAGCGATTGTTATACGTCCAGCACCGACACTTAACGATGCGGCTTGGCGAGATAACGGTGACTGCTCATCTCCGCCAGGCGGCTTACGGTACGCTGGAAGGCGAACTGCAGATACCGTCCGCTATAGAGATTCTCTGGAACATCCTGCGCCGTCGCGATCAGTTTGACATTGTGATCGTAGAGCGCGTCGATCAGATGCATGAAACGCTTTGCCGCATCGTCCTTGCCTTCGTCCATGCGCGGTATGTCGCTCAGAAACACACTGTGATAGCGCCGGGCAATTTCCAGATAATCGCGTGCCCACAGTGGCGCCTCGCATAAATCGGCAAAACGAAACCAGATGACATCGTCGGCAATGGCCACCACGGGCACGGCTCGCTGATGCAGCGTCAGCACCTGATCGTAGGCTGCCTCAACCGGTGCCAACCGGCGAAAATCGCGGGCCAGAATAGTCTGTCCCGCCGCACCGTCCAACACATGATAGGTACCGCCCCGGTCCAGCAGTTCACAGCGGAAATCCACCGGCGAATCGAGGTGCAGCACCGCTGTGTGTGTCTTGAGCAGATCGATGGCGAAGAGAAAGCGATCCCGCTGCAGACCTTCGAGATACAGCGCATCGGGCGCGACGTTGGATGTGGCCACCAGAGTGACGCCCGCATCGAACAGCGCCTGCAACAGGCCCGCCAGCAGCATGGCATCGGCAATATCGTGCACATGGAACTCATCCAGACACAGCACCCGCCATTGTTCGGCCATGCGCCGGCCGACCACCCGCAGAGGATTGGGCGTATGCGGCAGTGATCTGAGTTGCGCGTGGATCTCTTGCATGAAGGGATGGAAATGCACGCGGCGCTTATGCGGGAACGGCAGGCACTCGAAAAAGCTGTCGATCAGATACGTCTTGCCCCGCCCCGGCCCGCCCCACAGATAGAGACCCCGCGCGGTCCGCCGCGGTTTATT